>JBDHUQ010000001.1:0-26296 GCA_039809205.1 Minisyncoccia bacterium
ACAGATATTGACTTTTTGGTCAAAATATGTAATATAAAATTCAAAATAAACCCAAATCTCCAGGGTATTTTGGAGACCAATTGCTCATTAAAACTAAAAATAAAAAATGAAAAAAATCTTAACTTTGCTGTGTGTGCTTGCAGTGTTTTCTGCTTGTCACAAAGATAAGGACATGGTTCCTAACAATCCGACACCTGTTATAAAGCAGGATCCGATTCTAAAGAAAGATACAACCTACCAAAACAGGACATTGATTGTGCCCATTGATACCGTCATTGGTTCGTGGGTACTTGATACCAAGGATGCTCAGGGGATGACAGCAATCGGCGCAAAAGTAAGTTTCACTTATACTGGTGCTTTCAAGCCATCTGAAGACCTTCAGAATGTCTATTTTGTGGTCAAAGATGCTGGGACTATTGTCTTTACATCAAACTCACTCTCTACCGTAAACGATGCGGTGAATTCTTTTACTCAAAGTGCTTTTCTGAGTTTTACTCAGTCAAAGAGCTATAAGGTTGAAGTGTGTGCCAAAGTTTTAGCTTCGGCCACAGACAATGCTGGGCCTGTTGATGGATGTATTACAAAATTTGAATTGATTTATCAATCAAACGGAAGTAGTGAAAATAAAAGTCTTTCTGAAACAGGTCAGACGATTAATTTCTCTGGGGTTGTACCTAACCCTACCTCAAATCTACAGACTGCCATTGATCCATCTTCACCCGTAAGTGATACCATAACTGGTTCTCAGGAAATAGAATTGTTGAGACTTAAGATGAATAGTACTCTCGGAACATCAATTGTTGATGATCTGAAGTTCTTGGTTTCTGATGCCAATGGCTCTGCTGTAGTTTCCTCTCTCAGGGTTTACGAAGGGTCAAATCTTTTGGGTTCTGGCTCAGTTTTGTCACAGAGTTCAACAGTTACACTTAATACAAATATTCCTATTAATGTGACCAAAATTTTTTCTGTTAGAGCGGTTATTGGTAACGTAAATGTTAATGCCTCAGGCTCAAATTTGAGGCTTACCCTCGACAATATTTCTTATAGGGATCCAAGCGGCATTGTTAAGTTTAATGATACCGATCGGGTTGGGAGCTCATTTACTTTGCTGAAAGCCAAACAGGTAATCACTTCGATTCCACTTCCTGGGACTCTTCAAAATGGAGTCATATCTGATGGGAACAAAATCAGCATCTTATCTTTAGGTGGTAACACTGCTACTAAGCAGTTAACTTATAAGGTTGCACTTATTGATAATGCTACGCATATCGATACGCTCTCTTATAAGAATTTATACCTCAAGGTCAATGGTGTGATAATGACCAATGTAAGATTTACCAACAGTTCAGATCAGGTTATAGACTCTATTGGACCTGGGGATAATATTGTTCATGTTACCTTCATTTCTGGTTCCCATGAATATATTAATCCAGTGGGAATTTCAGTCGACTATGTCTTGGGTGGCAAATTTACTGGTTTCAATCATCAATCCACAGATGGTGATGTAGGTAGTATAGAACTATTAACAACGGATGTTTCTACAACTTATCGTTATGGAAATAGCGGGGTTTCACCAACCAATCTTAGTTTCAAGATGTGGAGTTCTCCTATGGCAAACGCAGGAGCAGTTTCGATGAACTACGGTTGGTCTGATATGTCAGCTGGTCCAGCACATTCTTTTGCTTTCGGGTCTTGTACCGCAGATGGTAAAAATGCTTCTATTGGAGTTGTTTTTAATACAGCTCCTCAGGTTTGGCTTCGGCGCCAGTGATTTCATTATTTTATTTTCAAAGCCTCTGCACTGTAGAGGCTTTTTTTATTGCTTTTATTTTGTAGAATGCTACAGTAGAAAAAAATACAACATGTTCATTTTATACATCATTGCATTTATTCTTCTCCTGCAGTCGATAATAGCAGTTTGCCTCATTAGAAAGATTCGTAAAGCTAAGGATATTTGGATGGTTAGCCTCATTTTACAGAAATATATTCATGATTCTAGTATAAATATCGTGAAATGGGCTACGTTTTATGTTGTTTTATTGCTAACACAACGGAGAATCTTTGGTCTCGGTATGCAGTATCAACGAAAAGAAAAATACCCAAATTTGTTATTCGCTACTACGCTTTTTCAGTCCAACAGAACACCATTTCATATTAAAAATATGAAGAATCAAGTTGCTTTCTTTTACGATAGATTTTTATTTGAAAAAATAAAAGAAAGGACTTCTATGCTTTTATCGGGCGATATTGAGTATAGTCAATATCGTCATGAAGTTGCAGGATATCTCTTGAAGCTTGAACACTATGATCTACTACCTCAAATTCTAAAAGAACTACAAAAGCCGGTAAATTTATTTAGAAAAACAAACGATGATCAGGATTTAGAGTTTGATTTTTTTATCTATGCTGCCAAAATGGGGGTCTTAAGCAAGTTTATATCGAGCTTCGGCAGTTCAGTTGGGGTTATTTTGGGAGGAGAAGATAATGTCCTAAAAGAGTTACAAAAAGCCTTATGTGAATAAGGCTTTTTATTATTCAAAATGCATTTGTTCGTAGCTTTTTACAATCTCATTTAGAAGGGGGTATTTAAAAAGATTTGGGTCTTCTTTTATTATTTTTTTTGCGCTTACCTGTGCTGCTTCTACGAGTTTGGTATTGCGTAAGGCTTCCATGCCGATATCAGAAATACCCCATTGCTTCAGTCCGGTCAGTTCTCCAGTGCCACGAATAGAAAGATCGTACTCGGCGAGTTCGA
Organism: Minisyncoccia bacterium; assembly: GCA_039809205.1. GTDB lineage: Bacteria > Patescibacteriota > Minisyncoccia > Phycocordibacterales > UBA9973 > UBA4124. Next base: position 2,756 of record JBDHUQ010000001.1, read on the forward strand.
AACCGTTTTTTGCTTGAGTGAAAAGCTTCATACGCTCTTTCGTTTTGTCACTTTTTGCATCGGCAAATAAAAAACAATAAGGTTGATAGCTGCTGCGCATCACTCGACCTCGAAGCTGATGAAGTTGTGCTAGCCCAAACCTCTCTGCTCCTTCTATGATGATAGATGTAGCATTGGGAACATTAACTCCAACCTCTACTACGGAAGTAGCAACCAAAATATCAGTTTTGTGCTCATAAAAGTCTCCCATTGCCTCCTCTTTTTTGTCTTTGGTCATTTTGCTATGGATTACACCAATACGATATTCTGGGAAAATATCTTTCTGCAAGCGCTTTGCTTCTTCTAGTACACTCTTTGCAATGACTGCTTGAGCTTTATCTGGGTCAGGAGTATCAATTCTTGGGCAGATAATATAGGCTTGCCGACCTTCATTTAAAAGGTTTCTTATTTTTTCATATGTTTCCTCTCTTTTATTTGAGGGGACTATCTCAGTTATTATTTGTTTTCTTCCTTTAGGCGTCTCATCTAACACTGACAGGTCTAGGTCTCCATAGATAGTTAGTGCCAGCGTTCTCGGTATTGGGGTAGCGGTCATAGAGAGCAGATGTGGAAAATGAGAATCTTTTTTTGCCATAGATTTTCTTTGGTTTAAACCAAAACGATGCTGCTCGTCAATAATAGCTAAGGCTAGGTGCTTAAATATCAAACTCTTTTGAATAAGAGCATGAGTTCCTATGACTATAGGTATTTCTCCATTTGAAATCCATTTTTGGAGTTGGGGTCTTGAAATGTTAGTCCAGGGTGTAGGACTAGAAGCGACTTTCGTAGGGAACTTGCGACAACCACTTCCTGTTATAAGAGCGATAGAAATACTAGTATGTCTAAAATATTCTATAAAAGATTCAAAATGCTGAGTCGCAAGTATTTCCGTTGGAGCCATGTAGGCCACTTGAAGTGAACCGAATGTTTGCTTGTTTTCTTTGGTTCCAGGCCTATTCATAACTGTGGCATAGACTGCACTAGCAGCTACTGCAGTTTTCCCACTACCTACATCCCCTTCGAGAAGTCTAGACATTGGAACGTCCTTTTCTAAATCAATTAAAATATTTTTAATTGATTTTTCTTGGGCTTTTGTTAGAGGGAAAGGAAATCTAGAAATAAAATCTTCTATATTTAAATCTTTTGTATTGATACTATATGCTTTTTCTTTTTCAAGTCTTGATCGTTCTTTTGCTCTAGCTAGATTTATTTGGAATATTTCATCAAAAGCAAATCTTTTGCGAGCCTTTAGTGCATCCTCTTTTTTCTTTGGGCTATGAATCCAGAAAAGTGCAGTTTTTAAGGTTGGTAGGGAATAATCCTTAATAACTTCTTCAGGGATATGATCTATGAAATCTATTTTTGAGGAAAAAACTTTAGCTATGGCGTGTGAGAACCACTGGCTTGATACTCCTTTGCTTTCAGCATACATAGGCGTGAGAACACCTCCTTCGTCTTTAGAAAAAAGTGAGTCATGGCTATCTATAGGCAAGACTTTTTCTTCTTTGGTACTAGGATTAACCATCGTTAACTTTTCTTTGTTTAAAGAAACTTTCCCAGTTAATTCTACAGTTTGTCCTATGGAAAACATTTTTGCCAAGTAGGGTTGATTAAACCAAACTACTTGTAGGCTTCCACTTACATCTTCAATAGTTGCTTCACTTAGAGAAACTTTTGTTTTCCAAGATTTTCTGTTTTTTATATTTTTTATTCTTCCTCGAATAGTTACAACGTCACCTTCTTTGAGATTTGATATAGAAACAAAGCTAGTTTCGTCTGCATAACGAGTGGGGAAGTGGTAAAGTAAGTCTCGTATTGTTTTTATTTTAAGCTTATTGAGGGCCGCCTTTGTTTCTTGTTTTAGTTTGGTGAGGGATTCTACTTGTGAATCAAGGCTTATCATATAAGCTATTTTAGCATAACAAAAGCCACCTTCTTGAGGTGGCTTTTGTTTAGTTTATTGTTGTCTAGGACCTTTGAATCCTCCTTCTTTCTTTTCGCTTGGTCGAGCAATGTCTACAAAGATTTCTCGCCCATCGAGAGTGCTACCATTTAATTTTTCTACTGCTGCTTGAGCTTCAGCATCAGAAGAAAATTCGACGAAACCAAATCCTTTTGATTTGCCAGTCATCTTATCCATGATGATGTTTGCAGAAGTGACTGTTCCAGCACTTGCAAAGTGAGCTGCTAATCCATCATTGTCGGTTTTGAATGAAACACTACCGACGAAAACTTTATTACTCATTATTTATGTACTAAGTTAACTATTTAAATTTGCAACGCACTATTTCGAGAAGTGTACATTACAATAGAGAAACTATACCACGGCCAGCCTTATTTCTTAACAAAACCATCTGTGGATTAACTAGGACTATGATCTAGGTAGGAAATAAAAAAGTGGAGGGATAATCAAAAGTGCGTAGGTTATAGGCAAGAAAAAGAAGGTACTGATAACAGCTAAACCGTATATTATTGGTCCAACTAAGCTTCTTTTAAAAGGTATAGACGCTCTTTCTTGGTGCCTATGAACAAAGAACCTAAGACCTGTAAAACTAATAGAATTGGCAAAAAGGATAAAGCTATAAGTAAGGATACTAAGAGGATTTCCAGGGTTTTCAGTCACTACGGAAGTAGCAAAAGGTATAAGAGTCACAAAAAGTAAGAATAGTATGTTGCTCCAGATTATTCTCCTTGAAATAGTTTCGATATGCCCTGTCAGCTGGTGATGATTAACCCAAAAGATAGCGATAGTGATAAATGAGAGGATAAAGGTAGCTACGTTTGGAATAAGTGGTAGAAGTTCTCTTAGAGAAGAGCCTATATCTTGGCTTACTAATTGTGGAACTTTTAGCTCAAGAGCTAACAATGTAATAGCAATGGCAAATACTCCATCGCTAAATTGTTCTAGTCGAGCTTTGTTGATAGGCATATTAGATCCAGTGAGCTAAAAAGGCGATAAAGAGTATTGCAGCTACAAGTCCCAAAAGTTTTTGAGCTCTAGAAACTAGTGCTATAACAACTACTACGATAATGCTCTTAATAAGACCAAAAGCAACTAATGAAGCCCAGATTGTTTGCAATGTTGTTTGTAACCATGTCATATGTATATAAGTATAGCATTCTACATAATTTGACTCCAAGAAATCATTTACTACACTCAATATATGAAAACCTATAAAAATGTTGATCAATATATAAAGAAAGCTGACAAAGATAAACAAGAGGTTTTGCAAGAAATTCGGCAAATGATTTTAAACAGTTTTAAAAATGTAGAAGAAGAAATTTCCTATGGCATGCCATCATATAAATATGCAAATAAACCATTTTTCCATTTTGCGGCAATGAAGGGACACCTTGGTATTTATCCAACTCCTGGCCCAATTTTAACTTTAGCAAAGGAGTTAAAAGATTACTCTACATCCAAGGGGTGTGTGAGGTTGACTTACGGCAAACCAATTCCCAAAAAATTAATAATGAAACTACTCAAAGAGAGAATTAAGGAGATAAAAAAAGAAAAGTAGTAAAAAAATACACTAGGCTTTTTATTTAAATTGAGTTACCTAATCCTATTATTTGCGGAGGTGGTGAGATTCGAACTCACGGTCCGGTTAAGGACGACGGTTTAGTAAACCGTTGATTTAAACCACTCATCCACACCTCCATTGTGTGGGTAATTACGGTCTCACTATACTACAGGTTAGATTTTTGTAAAAGTAATACCAAATGTTTTGCTTCGTCTTTATTACATATGAAGAAGATTGGAATAGTAGCCTTTATTATAAGTATGTTGGTTTTATCACCGGTTGCTTTAGCACTCGATAATCCTATTTTGCCGGTAAACGAGCCAACAGTTTCAAATATAAGTTCTACAAGTGCAACTGTTTCTGTACCAGAAGCAATACTTAAAAGTCTTACTCAAGAGCAAGTCTCTAGAATATATTTTGAATATATCCCGACAAACCAAGTTTGTATCATGATATATCCAACACCAGAGAACTGTCTGCCCAAGAAAACACCCCAGGGTCAAAGTATTGTTAATCTTCAAAATTTAAAACCTAGCACTTCTTATACAGTTAAATATAAAGTAGACAATACCATTAGGTGTATTACTGCTCCTTGTCCTGAAAATGGTTTTCAGAGCGCTAGTGTAGAATTCTCAACCTTGTCTCAAGGTAGTGGATATACATTCTCGAAAAATCTATGGTTTGGTTCTAGAGGGAATGATGTTGTTGCCCTTCAAAATATTTTGAGAGAAAAAGGATACTTCTCATTAAATAGTACTGGCTACTTTGGCATAGCTACACTTAAGTCAGTAAAATCTTTTCAAAAAAACTATATGCACATCTCTCCAACTGGCTTTGTTGGAACAAAAACTAGAGCTGTTCTCAATACTCTAAGTTACTCTGTTAATTCTGAAGAGTATTTTGAGGGAACAATCCAAGCTGTCTCAACTGCTTGTTATGCAGACGGTATTTGTAGTGTAACTATTGATGGCAAGATTGTAGTTACTACTATTGGGTGGACAGGGGGAGCACTGGGTTCTATAAAAGGAACAGTCAACAATATTGGAGACATACAAACTAGCAAGATAGGAGCTCGTGCAAAGGTTTATGCCAAGAAGACTGCTGACGGATATACTCTCTATGGAAATACAAACTACTATATAGAAGTTTTGTAGTTTGACCTGGCTCTATACTCATTAACACTTTTGTGGGCCAAGCGAGTTGGTTCGGGTAAACGATGTTTCTTTAGGCAGGTTTTAATTATCTCTATTGATTCTTCTAAGCTAATCAAATGTCCAGGCGATATAAAAATAGGTTTTACTCCTTTTTTTGATCTTAGGGCTACACCAAGCACTTCTTTAGTAAATTTGTCATACATATAGGAGAAGTCGCCCTTGTTATTGCCAGGCTCTTTGTAAACACCAGTTAAAACACTCTTGGCACAACCAATAGTAGGCACTCCTAGAACCAATCCAAGATGGGTGGCGATGCCTATGCGTCTCGGGTGTGCTATACCTACCCCATCTACTACTATGAGATCTGGCTTTGTTTTAAGTTTTTGCCAAGCCTTAAGTAACATTGGTATTTCTCGAAAGGAGAGGAGTCCTGGTATGTAGGGGAAATTTATCTTATCTTTCACAACACTTTCATCAAGCTTGTTGCATTTAGGATAGGATAAGGTTACAAACCCTGCAAAACCATCTTTGGCAAAGAGGTTCATGCTGACATCACAGCCGCCTATTAGATTTATCTTCTTTTTTAGAGGTTGAATTTTTACCTTCTTGGATAAATCTTTTTGAAGAGAAATTGCTTCTTTGGCAGAAAGATTCCAGACTATTTTACTCATTGGTTTTTTTCCAGTATTTTTTACCTTTTAATTTTTCTGGAAGTAGATCTTCTTTTGTGTATTTTTCGTAACCTTCATGATAGCCAAGATCTTTCATAAGTTTAGTTGGTGCATTTCTAATGCTCATAGGTATAGGAAGGTTGCCGTATTTTTTAGCATCTCCTAAGGCTTCCAAATAAGAATAATAAACGGCTTTTGTTTTTGGTGCTTCTGATAAATAGATAGCTCCATGAGTGAGGTTAATACCAGCTTCTGGATAGCCTATGGTTTCTACTGCTCTAAAAACAGCATTTGCCAAAACTAAAGCTTGGGGATCCAACATACCAATATCTTCAGAAGCAAAGATAACCATACGTCTGGCAATAAACTTTGGGTCTTCTCCAGCCTCAATCATACGAGCTAAATAATACAAAGCTGCATCTGGCTGACTAGCACGCATGCTTTTAATAAAGGCAGAAATAGTATTGTAGTGCTCATCGCCTTTTTTATCGTAACGCAAGAACTTGGACTGAATCGTTTGAGTTAAGTTTTTAACTGTAATCTTCCCATATAGAGAAACGGTATTTTCAATAATGGTGATTACTTGTCGAGCATCGCCGCTAGAGATATTTAAAATCCATTCTTTTTCTTTTTCGCCCATTTTATAACCAGTTCTTGAAATTATTTTTTCTACCTCTTCATTTTTCAAGCTCTCCATCACAAACACCCTTAGTCTTGAAAGTAGGGGAGATATAATCTCAAAAGAAGGATTTTCTGTTGTGGCTCCGATCAGGGTTAGTTTGCCACTTTCGACAGCCGGTAGTAGATAGTCTTGTTGGGCTTTATTAAATCGATGAATCTCATCTAAAAATAAAATTTTAGGGCCAAATAATTCTCCTCTAGACTCTATTATTTTTCGAATATCTTCTTTGCTCGCTGAAACTGCTGAGAGTTCGTGATAGTCAGCACTTAAGGCTTCGGCATAGATACGAGCTAGGGTGGTCTTACCTACGCCAGGAGGGCCCCAGAGGATAAATGAAAATAGCTGTTTTTCTTCAATAGCTACCCGAAGTGGACCCTTGGCGTTCTCTTTTCCATCGCCTAAACCAACCAAGTGTTCTTGGCCAACAAATTCTTCTAGATTTTTAGGTCTGATTTTAGAAGCAAGGGGTTCCATATTCTTAGTATACATACCGAGTCAACTGCCAAATCCTTACGCCAATGTTCTTATTTGCAGAAAATAAGATACAAATGTAAAGTATAAGGTACTCTTTTTTATGAAGAAAAATAAACCAGAAGCAAAAAATAAAGAAACCAGGCAAAAGGGCCAAAGAGGCCCAAGTGTTTTTTCTATTTTAGGTCCCTACAAAAAGATGATTGCCCTTTTGATCAGTTTTGCACTTGCAACCAATGCTTTGAATCTATTCATTCCACGAATTATCTCCCGGAGTATTGATTCCTATATTTCCGGAACGCTTGTGGTCAGTCAGATGATATTGCAGTTCTCCATAGCCATGATATGTATCTTTGTTTTTCTTTATTTGCAAAGTATTGTACAAACATATGCTTCTGAGAGAGTAGCCAAAGATACGCGCACCAAGCTTTCAGCAAAAATTTCTCGCCTTCGCTATTCTGATATAGAAACTATCGGATCATCAAAGCTTCTGACTACACTTACTTCTGATATTGATTCCATCAAAATGTTTGTGTCAATGGCAATAGCTTCGATTGTTTCTTCTTTGGTTGTCATTATTGGCGTTGCCGTCTTGCTTCTTACTATTAATTGGCGACTTGCACTTGTCGTACTTGCTGTTATACCAGTTATTGGTTTTACCTTTGCCATTATTTTTTCTAAAGTGAAAGGTCTCTTTGGTAAGACGAGAGAAGTAGTTGATAAGCTCAACAAGGTTATTAATGAAAGCATTCTTGGTGCAGCTATTATTCGAGTCGTGAATGCTCAGCAAGAACAATCTAGAAAATTCCTTGAAGTAAATACGGAAGCTCGAAGCGTAGGTCTTTCTATCTTGGCACTTTTTGCTGCCCTGATTCCTATTATTACTTTTGTTTCTGGCTTAGCCACTCTTGGCATCGTAGTTCTTGGAGGAAAATTTGTGATCGGTGGATCTATGACTCTTGGATCTTTTACTGCCTTTTATAGTTATGTTGGTATGTTGGTTTTTCCTATTATTATGATTGGTTTTATGAGTAACTTCATTGCACAAGCTTCAGCTTCATATGCTCGAGTCCAGGGTGTGATAGATACCACAGAGATTCCCCCAACTGGTATCAATAAAGCTGTTATTGCTGGAGATGTTGAAGTTAGACATCTTACTCAGACATATGGTGAGAAAACAGCACTTAAGGACGTCAGTTTCAAGGTAAAAGCTGGCACTAAAACAGCTATCATCGGTCCTACCGCAGCGGGGAAAAGTCAACTTCTATATATTCTTACTGGTCTTGTAATTCCAACAGAAGGAGAAGTGTTCTATGACGGCATAAAAATTACTGAGTACGACATAGAACATTTTCATGCCCAAGTCGCTTTGGTCTTTCAAGACAGTAGCATGTTCAATATGAGTATTAGAGAAAACATTGCCTTTAACACTTCCGTGACAGAAGAGTCTTTGAAGAAGGCGATTGAAACTGCTGAACTTGGAGATTTTATCAATACGCTCCCACAAGGCCTCGACACTATTGTTTCAGAGCGCGGAACAAGTCTCTCTGGCGGACAAAAACAGCGTATTATGCTTGCTCGGGCACTCGCTATTAATCCAAAAGTTTTGCTACTTGACGATTTCACCGCTCGAGTTGATACAAAAACTGAAAAATCAATTCTCCAAAATATTTCTCAAAACTATCCAGAGCTTACGTTAATTTCAGTCACTCAAAAACTTGCAGCTATAGAAAACTATGACTCTATCGTTGTGTTAATGGAAGGGGAGCTCTTGGCACAAGGAACACATGCTGAGCTTATGAATACTTCGCCAGAATATGTTCAAATATATAACTCACAACAATCAACAAATGCTTATGAAGTACGCACTTAACACCAACACAATAAAGGGAGAAAGAAAAAGCGGAGTCATATCTGTTATTCGTTCGCTCTGGCCGCTTCTTTTGACTGAGAAAAAGAAATTAGTATATGCCTTTGTAGCTATTATCTGTAATTCAGCACTTACTCTTGCGGCACCTTTGTTGATTGGGCACATTGTTGATACATATATCGTAAAGAGAGATTTTCATGGAGTGTTGGTTTTTGGTGGGATATTGCTCTTGGTATACATTGGAGGCTTGATTACGAGCTATTTGCAAACCAATCTCATGGGTACTGTTGGACAAGGTGCTCTCTATAATGTTCGTCATAAGCTCTTTACTAAAATTCAGTCCCTACCGATTGCCTTCTTCAATCAAAATAAATCAGGTGATTTGATTTCTCGTATCAACAATGATACTGACAAGCTCAATCAAGTTATTTCTCAGCAACTTGTCCAGCTTGTCGGCGCTGTGGTTGTAATGATTGGTGCTGCTATAACTCTCGTTTCGCTTAATCCAAAGCTCGGTTTGGTGGCACTGATTCCTGCAATCGCTGTTTTTATTTTCACTCGCGTGCTTTCTCCTTGGGTCAAAAAAAGAAATCTGAACAACTTAAAAAGCATTGGAAGCTTGAGTGCAGAAGTTCAAGAATCACTCTCAAACTTCAAAGTCATTGTTGCGTTTAATCGTCGAGATTATTTTAGGACCCGTTTTGCTGAAGCAAACCAGAAGACATACAGTGCTGCAACCAAAGCAGGGGTTGCAAACAATTTATTCCAGCCAGTATATGGCCTATCTTCAAACATTGCCCAGCTCTCTGTTCTTGCTTTTGGTATCTCTCTTATAACGCAGGGGTTTTTGACCATTGGACTATTGGTGAGTTTCTTGGCATATGTCACAAACTTCTATTTTCCGCTTCAGCAACTGGCTGCAACCTGGGCGAGCTTCCAGGTAGCTATGGCCGGCTGGGATCGCATCAGTGAAATTTTATCCCTTGAAACAAACCTTATTCATATTGAAGGAGGTAAGAAATCTAAAGAAGACGATTCTGTGCTCTCATTTGCTGATGTTGACTTTGCCTATCCTGATGGACCACTTGTACTCCATGATATTAGTTTTTCACTAGACAAAGGTAAGACATATGCACTTGTTGGTCCAACAGGAGGTGGCAAGACAACCACTGCTTCTCTTATGGCTCGCTTGTATGATCCGACACAAGGAATGGTCCTCTTGAAAGGCAAAGATATACGAGAATATGGAGATGAGGAGCGGACAGAAACGATCGGATTTATTTTACAGGAACCATTTCTCTTTAGTGGCACTCTTAAAGACAATATTTTGTACGGCAATAAGAAATATCAAGATTATGATTTTAAACAAACAGAAGAACTAGTAAAAGAGTCTGGTCTTTCTGATCTTCTTTCACGGTTTGAACAAGGTCTTGAAACTCCAGTTTCAGTTGGAGGAAGTTCTATAAGTCTTGGACAGAAACAGCTCATTGCCTTTATTCGAGCAGTACTTCGAAAGCCTGAGATTTTGATTCTTGATGAGGCAACTGCAAATGTGGATACTTTGACTGAAGAAAGTCTTCAAGTTGTTTTGGATAAACTTCCGAAAGAAACCACTAGGGTTATTATTGCTCATCGACTTCATACGATTGCAAAAGCAGATGAGATATTCTTTGTAAACAGCGGGGAAGTGGTTTCTGCTGGATCCATGGAGCATGCTGTAGAAATGCTGATGCATGGCAAGAGAAAAAGTTAGAATAAGGGTTAGAAAAAAGCCTGCTTATGGAGCAGAGCTTTTAGTTAATTCTTTTTGGTATATGTACCCGAGTAAGAAACTCCTTTCGACGTATCAATCTTAAGAGCGATACCAAGATCTTCAGCAAACAATTTGATAAGGTTAAGTCCTATACCAAAGTTCGTGCCAGGGTTGATTGAACTCCAATTTTTTGCACAATCAGCAAGATTTACCGGCTCTGTACCATCATCCTTTATACAAAAGGTATATTGGGAACCAGCTTGTTCAATAAAAATAGATCCTTTTCCTCCTGCGTGATCAAAAATATTTTTTGCTATTTCATGGAGCAGCGCGTCTAATGTCATCTGTTCCTCAATAAAATCTATCACCTGAACACGGCTAGATTGTAAGAATTCGTCTCGGTCAAGTACAGTCCCATCAAATAATATATGGAGGGTCTTTTCTTGTTTTTTCATAAAGAAATACTTTGTTTCAAGTCACTTTAGTCCAACAATAAAAGAAAGTAAAGAGGTATTTGCGGTGTACTCGGGTATGGTACCCAGACCGTCAATCTCCATAAGAACAGTTTTAGATAATTTCAGAGATTAAACTGAGGATTGTGGGTCGCGAGAAGCAAAATATTTAAAGGTGAAAAGTGTACCCCAGACTATAATTATCAAACAGAAAAAATCTGCAATCCACCAATATGGGCTATCAAACTTTCCAACCAGCCCATGAGTAAAAGTTACAGCTATATAATCTTCAAACACAAAATAAAAAGGTAGGACTGCCATAAAAGGGACCACCCACTTGGGGTGTTTTGAATAAACCCACCAGTAAACTAAACAGAGACTTCCGCCGACAAAGAAGCTGACAGCGATATAGAAATCAAGGGGAAACCCAAGCACAAGTCCATTTGCGGTGTAATGCCAAAATCCATATTTCTGCTCAAAGAAATCTACGATCAGATTGAGGATTCCTGCGATCCAGCACATCCTAAAAACAAGAGTTACCAAATATTTCGGAGCGCGAACCAATTTTGCTACAAGAAAAATACTGCCTGCTCCAGCAAAAATCAGCCCGACTCTTATAATTGTGATCACTGACACCACTTAACAATTTTAGCTTACTTACGCGAGTTTAGGTACTCGGGTCTGCCGATAAAAAGTTCTTACTGCGGGCCACTCGGGATTCAAACTTTCAAGCTCAAGCCCTGTAGGGGTTTCTTGGAAAATTTTGGTAACTAATTTTGAGGCACATGAGTCTAGTTGATATATAATATCTTCATGGAAAACGAAGAATTCACACTTGGAGATCTCCTAAACAGAGAACATGAGCTTGTTTTGACTGCAATGCAAGAAAATAGATATTTTATTCATGCCGAAAACATGGTCACTCTTTTGAATAACGTAGTCCATACTGTTGATAGGCCACTGAGGATATTTTTCTTTCAGTTTTTGTCTCAAGTAAGGAATCACTTAACACTAGCACTTTTCTCAAATGCTCGACTTCATTATGTACAAGCTGGTATGAACTTGCGACAAGTACTTGAAGCGGGAGCATGGGCGGCATATGGCATGGCTCACGAGGAAAGCACGCTTTTCTATACTGAACAAGATGGACGAATCACAACTCCAGAAAATTTAAGTCGAGCGAGAAATACTTGGCTTAATACAAACTACCCAGAAAAATCAGAAACGATAAGGAACCTTAAAAATAATTTGAATGAATCCGTTGCCCATTCAAATGTCACATACACGACGATGAATTTTGGTTTTAATGATGGAGTTACTCCTGGGTTTATAACTTCTTTTTTTGATTCTGAGGATGGATTCCAGATGAATATGGGATTGCTTGCAACTGCCAATTTCGCAATGGGGATGATTGATTTATTTGTAACTATTAACCAAAATGAACATGTGTTTCAGACACCAGAAGGTTTTGCTGAGCAATTTATCAATCTGGTACAAGAACATAATTCATTGCGTAGAGAAATGGAAAATCATCCGCGCTTGAGACAAGCAAGGCAGTAAATTTTCTATTTTAAAAATATTACTTTTACTACAAAAGTAATCACCCCTAAAATACCGAGGATAATTCCTAGTTTTCCCCAAAGTTGACCTGCCCCAAAAGACATATCTCTAACTTTTTCTTTCGTTCTTTGAAAAGCAATTACAGGACCAACCGATAATAGACTAATCGCAATTCCAATGAGTGCACCCCAACGAGCACTTCTTAAGAAACTTGCATTAAAAATGCTTGCCCATATACCGACTACAAGCGCATAAAGTATTATGTAGAAGAATGAATCCCAAATAGCTGTCCCTACCGCCTGACTTCTCGAAATAGAAGTGCCCACTGCATTTATTCTTTCCCCGAGCTCTCTTATGGTCTCTGGATCATTAGTATTTTTACCCTGAGACTCTGCGTCGGCAATCATTTTGTCGGCAAGGTTAGCCTTCATTTGTAGCGTCTCTAAAAGGAAAATATTGCTGTCTTTTATATCTGTAAGATTTTCCAATCCTAATTTGGCAGCGCGATATTTACCATTTATAGCATTATCTCTGGAGTAGATATCGGCCTTAATAAGTGCACCCTTTTCCTTAAGATTCTCGACTTTTTTCATAATTCAATTCTAGCTTAAAAAGACCTTTTAAGGTACTCGGGTCATGCCGATAACAGGTTCTTAATGCGGAGAGCCTCGTGTTGGAACTTTTCTCGGACAAGCCCTGTAAGGTTGATTTCAGACATTTCGAGAAATTAAGATAACGCGTCTCGTGCAGACTAGCCTCTCGATGATTTTCTAAACTCATCAAACTTTTCTTTCAACGAATCAAAATCTGTAATTCCAAGATCCCAAGAGTCCAAGCCTTCAGCGACCACAGTAAAGCCATCTTTTTGAATATCCGCTCCCACTGTTTGCCATTGTGGCTCGATGATTTCCCAACCTTTTGCTTTGTCGTATACACCAACAAAAATATGTCCATCGTTGTTTTCAAAATTCTCCAATCCTTTGGTCTGTATCGTCTCAATATACTTTGCAGGGATGCCTGCAGCTCGGGCAAGAGCAATAAATGCTAACCCTTCATCTGTGCACCCTGTAATAAAGCCATCTTCTATAATCTGATCCGCTGTTCTTTTTCTAAAGATCTCGCGCTTGTTAGTTTGATCCATCCGTAGGTTTTTGATGTATTGAAATATACCCTCAATTTTCTCTTCGAACGATCCATTAAAAGAAGATGCGGCCTCCCTGATTCTCGAAGTGATAATTGTCTGCTCGCCAGACTGCAAGTAGCGCTGGACTTCGGGACTGTACGGTGATGTTTCCATTGATTCCATAATCCAATTATATCAGAATGCTTTCTTTTAAAGTGTCTCGTGCTATCTGTTAATGGCGGTGTATGTGAGTTAAGTACCCACGCTATCAATGTTAATAAGGGTATTTTAGCGAGGTTTTGGGTATTGAAACAAGGTGTGTGGGTCGGGGTCTATAAATCAATTTCTACAAAAAGTGCTGCGTGATCTGAAACCTCTTCTTCGCACACTGCAAAACTGAGCACCCTTATATCAAGGGAAGCAAAAATGTAGTCCGCAAATTTTCCAGATGTTTCCGATCTAGTATAAAAAGAGGTTCTTGTAGAGGTCACATTATTCATTTTCACCAAATCTTGCATTCCTTCCGCCAAAATAGAAAGGGATTCTGTTTCTGGAAGCAGATTAAAATCCCCGCAAATTATTTGAGACCCTTTTATTGAATTCATAAAATCCCTGATTCGTCTTGATTGCTCATTTCTTTCAGGAGTATCTGTCTTTCCCTTACCATTCCATAGTCCATGGACATTCAAAATAGATAACTGCTTTCCATTTATACCAATCTCATGCCAAAGGGCTTTTCTTGAGTGGTTTCCGCCTTTTCCGTCGTATTCTGGATTATCGTAAATTGTAATATCTCCAGACGCTTCGATATAGAGATCTTTTCTTATGAAGGTTGCAATTCCATAGTAATCGCCAACATTCGGGCAAAAGTATCCGTTGTGATTGGGTAACAAAGATTTTATTTCATTGAAAAGATCTAGATGGGCACCATCGAAATCGCCTTTAGTTTTATCCGCCGCGTCGTGATATATTTCTTGGAAGCAAAATATATCAACATTATTTCCGTGTTTTTTAACAAAAGACATAAGAGGTTCTCTTACTCTTCCTCCCCATGTGTTTAAAGTGATTATTTTCATAATTAAATATTAGCTTAATATTCAATATTTGTGTAATAAATGATTTAGGGTCGCCCCACATGTCTAATCCTGTGGGTCTGCCGATACTTTATTTTCTTGGCGGAGACGGAGGGATTCGAACCCTCGAGGGGGTATAAAGCCCCTGCCTCTTTAGCAAAGAGGTACGTTAGACCACTCTGACACGTCTCCGTATTTGTACGAGGTCACTCTAACACAAAGAAGGTATTTTTTCTATATCTATCTTCTTTTGTATCCATGAGCTAGAGCAATGCAGAGAATATTCTTTGCTCCGCCGGCTTTGAGAGCTCGCTTTGCTTCAAGAAAAGTTGCGCCGGTTGTTGTCACATCATCAACTACTATATAGATCTTTTTGTTATCAAGGCTAGATTTTGTTCTCATGGTGTTGGTTGTATTTGAAAGTCGTTGTTTTCTTTCTGAGAGATGGGACTGAGGGAGCGTTTCTTTAGTTTTCTCTAGTACTTTTTCTATTTTTGAGTTGGGTAAGATCTCTGCTATCCAGTTAGCTATTAGTTCACTTTGGTTGAAACCTCTTTGGTGAGTTTTTCTTTTGTACTGAGGAACAGGCACCAAGATTAAATCTTCGAGATTCTCAGATATCAAATGTTCAGATATTATGTCGTCTACTATATGCTGAGCTTTTAATACAAGTAGTTTAGCCACTTGTTTTCGGTGTTTGTACTTCAAGCTCCAAATCGCTTCACTAACTATCCTGTTTCCATAGTCGTAAATACCATAAATACCGTCATGTTCTGTGGTTTCAGAAATAGGTATTTTAGAAAGACAGTTTTTACAAATAGCTTTTCCCGGGGTATGACAAAGAGTGCAAGCTGACCCAAATAAAAATGTTCCTATATATTCCTGGATAGTAAATAAGACTTTTTTCATTTATACTGTATGTATATGGATAGTATACTCGGTGGCCTAAAGAAATTCCTTGCAGGGATGTTTGGCACAAAAAAAAGCAATATAGCGGTTGGTATAGATATTGGAACATCTTCCATTAAGGTTGTTCAACTTAAAAAAGAGGGAGGCCGGGCTGTGCTTGATACTTATGGCGCACTTGCTCTCGGACAATACGCTGACGGCGGGATTGTTGGTCAGGTTACAAATCTAGACGCTGAAACTTTAGCTAAGGCCCTAAAGGACGTTTTGAATGAAACTCATATAACTAGCAAGAATGTTGTTATTGGACTGCCTTCAGTTTCTTGTATTATTTTCATACTCCAATTACCGGCTGAGATAGAAGAGAGAGATTTGGCAACTGTCATCCCAAATGAAGCAAAGAAGTTTATACCTGTTCCTATTGGTGATGTTTCTTTGGATTGGTATGTTATTCCTAGACGTGAGGATTCTGGATCAGAGAGTAGGGCTCTTTCAGAAAGTGGCGGAGAAGCACGCATGAGTGTTTTGGTTGTTGCTACTCTAAACGAAACCTTAGTTAAATATACTCAACTGATGCAAAAAGCAGAGTTACCAACTGATGCTTTAGAGATAGAAGTCTTCAGTCATATCCGTAGTGTTCTAACTCGAGAACTTTTCCCAGTTATTATTGTCGATATCGGAGCTTCAAAAACAAAACTATCAATAGTTGAGCACGGAGTAGTAGAAACTTTCCGGTTGGTAAATAAGGGTTCTCAGGACTTTACTCTTTCCATTGCTCACTCTTTAGAACTTACTTTTGATAAAGCAGAAAATATTAAGAAAGAAAATGGTCTTATCCCAACTCCAGAGCATCCACAAGTGCCAGATTTATTAAAAATTCACCTTGCTGACATTTTTCAAGAAACCAACGCTACAATTTTGGCTTACGAAAAACGTTACAATAAAAATATAGGAAAGATAATCTTTACGGGAGGGGGAGCAATGACTCGAGGGCTCTTAGAATATGCTAAGCAAAACTTTTCTGCTGACTTGGTGATAGCCGATCCTTTTTCAAAAGTTGACTCACCTGTATTTTTACAAGGAGTTTTGAAGACAACTGGTCCAGAATTCTCTGTGGCTCTAGGACTTGCGATGAAACTTCTTCAGTAATCCACTTTTTTGTTGTACAAATGAATACATAATGGTGATATACTAATCTTGTATATTATGGAACCAACTATTCCTACATCTTTTATCCCAAAAAAACCTGTCGATACTGGTACAGTAACTTCTGTACACCACAGTAGAAGTGTTGGCCTCCTATCACTTTTAACTTTTGTCATAGTTGTTGGTACAGGACTAGCTTTTGGCGCTGTCTATTTATATGAAAAACAACTAACAGCTCAAAAGTCTAAACTAAGTCAATCTATATCAGATGCTCGAGATGGTATCGGTACAGAATTTGTAGCTGATATGAAGCGCTTGGATGCTCGTATTGCTGGAGTTAAGGACCTAATAAAAAATCATATAGTTGTGACTCCTATCTTTGAAGCTTTACAAGCTACAACACTACGCTCTGTTCAGTACAAAGATTTTGGCTACAGTATTAAAACTGATCCAGCCACTAAAGTTTCTACTGTTGTTGCAGACTTAAGTGGTACAGCCAAAAACTATGCAACTATTGCTCTTCAATCCGATGCCTTTGCCACTAACTCTCTTATTAAGAATCCAGTATTTTCAAATTTAACAGTTGATGACAAGACTAGAACTATAAATTTTAAACTTACTTTCTCTGTAAATATGTCAGATTTATCTTACCAGTCTTTTATAGATAGTCGTAGTAAGGTTATTCAGCCCACTGAGGAGTTACCAGAAAATAATCAAGTAACACCATAATGAGATACTTATATTTACTATTATTAATAGGAGTTTCAATCGCAGTGTTTAGCACTGTTATTATTCCTAGATACAAAGAGGTTAAGGCTCTTAGGGCTGATGTGGCTAGCTATAACGGCAAGCTTTCTACTGCTAGTGCTCTGAAGGCTTCACGTGAAGATTTGATAGCAAAATATAACGCTATCCCTAAAGCTGATCTTGATAATATAAAGGTTTTACTTCCAGATACAGTTGATAATATCCGTCTCATTATTCAGCTTGATGCTTTGGCTACAAAAAACGGCTTATCTTCACTTCGAGATGTTCAGTATGACACCGCTAGAAATGATCAGACAAGTGCTACTCCTGCTGTTACCACCTCCGTAGTTAAACCTTATGGAGAATTTAGTCTCTCTTTTAACACTAGTGGTCCTTACAAGAACTTTTTGGCATTTATATCTGACTTAGAGCAGAATCTTAGATTGGTAGATATTACTGAGGTTAAATTCAATCAAAGTAACACTTCTGCCATGGTCGATAATCTTAGTTATAGTGTTAAGTTAAAAACTTATTGGTTAAAGAAATAATTATGAGTAAAAAAGTTAAAATTTTTGCCTTAGTCGTTGTCGTTATAGCTATTATAATCTTGGCTACTTCAATTTTAGGTGGCAAGAAAACTCCTTATCCTAGTAATCCTACTAAAAGCCCACTGTCTTCAGCTACAGGTGTTATTCCTTTGCCGGGAGCTACTGCTAATACTACAAACAACGATGAGTTTAGCTCTCTTTTATCAAATATAAATCGTATAACTATAGACACATCACTTTTTGATAATTCTGCATATAAATTACTTAGGGATTTTCCAGTTTCGTTGGGCTCAGAGGTTGTAGGTAGGAGTAATCCGTTTGCCCCTATTGGTTCTGATAATGGCTCTAGTTCTCAAACTGTTTTAGTTCAGACAATTCAGCCTGGTAAAATAACTTCTAACTCTGCTGAACTTGGCGCACAGGTAACTTTGCCTGATACTGTTCCTACAAATATTGTTTTTGAATACGGAACCACTGATACTTTCGGAAGTGCTAGTGCGCCAGTTGTTGTTAGTAAGAGCACTACTACTTTGATCACTATCAATAAACTCAGCCCGGAAACTACTTATTATGTAAGAGCTGTTGCTAACAGGGGAGGGTCAACAATTTTAGGAAATACCACTTCTTTTACTACTCTTAAAAAATAAACGAGAATGAAATAATGATGTTTCTAGATTTCTTGTTGTCACAAAATATAATCAACGAGTTTCAGTACAACAAAGTACTAGCTGAACTCGACACTACCTTTGAGGGAAATCTAACTAGGGGGCTTTTGTCCGTCGGTCTTTCTGAGGATTCTTTAACTCAAGCCAAAGCTTCTTTCTATAAGTTGCCATATCAAAAAGTAGAAGCTAGGAATGTAGCTTATGATATTTTGAAATACATACCGGAGGATGCAGCTCGTCACTATAAGTTTGCTCCTATTGCCTTTGCTGACGGTGTCCTCTCTGTTGGTGTGACTGAGCCAGAAAATATAGAAGGCATGAACGCTCTTCAGTTCATGTCTGTTAAAATCGGAGTACCTTTTAAAGTTTTCTTAATTTCCTATAGTGACTTTTTAGCTATAGTTGAAAGTTACAAGACTATTTCGCAAGAAGTCGATAAGGCTGTAGGAGAGTTAAATAGTGAGCTAGCAGAAGAATTAAATTTAACAACAAAAAATACTACCAAGAATAATGAAAAGAAGGATGTAAACGATGAAACAAAAATAGTTGAAGATGCGCCTATAATTAAAATAGTGGCGGTTATCATTAATCACGCTGTTGAAGGCAATGCTTCAGATATTCATATTGAAAATACCGGAGAAAAGGTTCATGTCCGATATCGAGTAGATGGAACACTCCACACTACTCTTGTTCTGCCAATAAATTCTTTTGACGGTATTGTTGCTCGTATAAAAATTTTGGCTAAGCTTCGGCTAGATGAAAAACGTAAACCTCAAGATGGAAGTTTTGCTACTGTTATTGAAGGTAGAAAAATAGAATTTCGAGTATCAACATTCCCAGCTTATTATGGCGAAAAAGTAGTTATGCGTATTTTGGACTCTGAAAAAGGTATCAAGAGTCTGGAAGACCTAGATGTTAGCCCAGAAAATTTAGCCATGATTCGAGAAGCTATTTCTAGGCCTTATGGACTTATCCTCATGTCTGGACCAACAGGATCAGGTAAAAGTACTACTCTTTATTCAATGCTAAATGAGGTAGATAAAGAAGGTTCCAATGTAGTTTCACTAGAAGATCCAGTGGAGTATCAGATTCCGGGGGTTACTCAGTCACAAGTGATGCCTGAAATTGGTTATACTTTTGCTTCTGGACTTAGGTCCATTTTGAGACAAGATCCAAATATCATTATGGTGGGAGAGATTCGAGACAAAGAAACTGCTCAACTAGCTATTCAAGCTGCTCTTACTGGTCACTTGGTTCTATCTACCATTCACACTAACTCTGCTATAGGTATTATTCCTAGATTGGTAGATATGGGAGTTGATCCTTATCTTATTGCCCCAACGCTTATACTAGCTATGGCTCAAAGACTAGTTAGAAGGGTGGCTAAAGATGCTCGGCACGAGGTACCGATGGATGATGTTACAAAAGAAATGATAAAAAAACAGTTTTCAGATTTAGACAAAAAATATTTAGATAAGCTTACTATTCCTAACACTATGTATGAGGTAAGACCAACAAAAGATTCACCTTCAGGACTAAAGGGAAGAGTAGCTATATTTGAAATGTTTAAAATAGATAGAGATTTACAGGAGCTTATTTTGAAGAATCCTGTTGAACCAGAACTTTATAAAATGTGTAGAGCAAAAGGAATGCTAACTCTTCGAGAGGATGCTCTGATGAAAGCCTTAAAAGGAGATGTCTTAATGCAAGAAGTCTATACTTTTAACTAGTTAAAAATCTCTGTTAGAGTTATACTTAGAAACATGGCAGAAGAAAATCTTTCTAATCCAGATACTAAAAAAACAATTCTTATTGTGGATGACGATTCATTTCTTCTTGATATGTATTCTCTTAGATTTACTCAGGCGGGTTTCAATGTAGAAACAGCTATGAGTGCTGATGAGGTTTTGCAAAAACTTAGATCTGGACTAGTCCCAACTGCTTGTCTCTTTGATGTGGTCATGCCTTCGATTGATGGTTTTGAAATGCTTGAGATGATAAATCAGGAAAATTTGATACCAAAAACTATCAAGATTTATCTCTCTAATTTAGGGCAAGATCAGGATATTGCACGTGGTAAGTCTTTGGGAGCGGCTGGGTATATAGTTAAGGCCAATAGCACTCCGAGTGAAGTTGTTGAAAAGGTTAATTTAATTTTAAAAAACAATGGAATATAAAGAAACATTTGAACAATTGATAGAAACTCTTATAGCTGAAGATGGTTCAGACTTGCACCTTTCTTCCGGCAGATTTCCGGCTATAAGGGTAAATGGCGAATTAGTTTTTCTACTCTCTAGGGCAGAACTTTCTCAGGCAGATATTGAGGGTATACTAAAAGTTATTTTGTCGGCTGATCAATATGCAAGATTTACAAAATATCAAAATCTTGATTTTTCATACGAACATAAAGAGAAGACTAGACTTAGAGGAAATGCTTTTGTTCAACAAGGCAAATTTGTTGTTGTTTTACGCTTGGTCCCTCATGTTAAAACCCTACAAGAGCTCAATCTCCCAGCTTCTTTGGCTGATTTTGCTAGAAAGAGACAAGGATTTTTCTTGGTTGTGGGTCCAGTAGGTCAGGGTAAGAGTGCTACTATGGCAGCTATGGTTAGTCTTATAAATGAAGAAAGACAGGCTCACATTTTAACTATCGAAGACCCAGTAGAATATGTTTATGACCAGAAAAAATCCATAATAGACCAAAGAGAGGTTGGTATCGATACTCCTGACTTTGCTGATGCTCTTAAGAGTGCTTTTCGACAAGATGTGAATGTAATTTTGATAGGTGAGATGAGAAACACAGAGACAATCGGGACTGCGGCTACTGCTGCTGAGACAGGTCACCTTGTATTATCAACTCTTCACACAAACACCGCTTCTCAAACTATAGATCGTATTATTGACTCTTTTCCGGCAGAACAACAAGATCAAATTCGGGTTCAACTGGCAGCTTCTTTAATAGGTGTGTTTTCGCAACGACTTGTGCCGAGAATTTCAGGAGGAAGAATTCCAGCTTATGAACTAATGATTAACAACAACGCCATTTCAAATCTTATCCGGGAAAAGCGAACCCATGAGATTGACACTGTTATTGAAACAGGATTTGAGCAGGGTATGATAGATATGAACCGTTCTCTCATAGAACTTGTGAGAGCGGGAGAAATAACCGTTGAGAATGCGTTTGCTTATTCAACAAATCCAAAAAACCTTGAGCGTTTAATTTAAAATATGAATTTTCGATATACAGCTGTTACAGATAAAGGAGAAAAGAGAGATGGTGTCATCGAGGCTGTTAACCGTGAGCTAGCTATTTCAGGTCTTCAAAGGCGGGGATTAATAGTAACCTCAGTTAAAAGTGAAGAAGAAGCTAAGAAATGGTTTGAAATTAGTCTTTGGGAAAAGGTACCAATGAAAGAGATTGTTATTCTCTCTAGGCAGATGTCTACCTTGTTTGAGGCTCAGGTCTCTGCTCTTAAGGCTTTTAGCTTGCTCTCAGGTAACACACAAAACAAACTTCTAGCAAGTAAAATGAATCAAATAGTTTCTGATCTTCAAGCAGGAAGTTCTATAGCTGGAGCCCTATCTAAGCACCCAGATATTTTTTCTGATTTTTATGTAAACATGGTTAGGGCTGGAGAAGAATCAGGGAAGTTAACTCAAGTATTTTTATTCTTGGCTGATTATTTAGATCGCCAGTATGCTTTAACTTCCAAGACTAAACACGCTCTTGTTTATCCAGCCTTTGTTATTGGTATCTTTATTGTGGTTATGACTCTCATGTTTACTGTGGTTGTGCCTAAACTCTCAGCTATTATTTTAGAAAGTGGTCAAGAAATACCTTTTTATACAAAAATAGTTCTGTGGGTAAGTGACTTTCTGGTTAATTATGGAATCTTCTTCTTAATCTTTGTGGTTGTTGGTCTTGGTTATCTATTTAGACTAACTAAATCTAAAAAAGGTAAAAAGTTCCTAGATGATACTAAGCTAAATGTTCCTATTTTGGGAACTTTGTTTAAAAAAGTTTATTTGGCTCGTATTGCAGATAACATGGATACCATGCTCTCCGCAGGTATTCCTATTGTTAGAGCTATTGAAATCACGGGGAATGTTGTTGGTAACAAAAAGTATCAGGATATTTTAAAAGAATCTATGGAAGCAGTTAAGGCGGGTAAAAGCTTCTCCGATTCTTTGCAAAATCATGTAGAAATACCAAAGATTATGCCTCAGATTATCAGGGTAGGTGAAGAAACTGGTTCTATGGGTCAAATCTTGAAAATGTTGGCTAAGTTTTATAAGAGAGAGGTGGACGAAGCAGTTGATACTTTGGTTGGGCTGATTGAACCTTTTATGATTATCAGCCTTGGTCTAGGTGTGGGACTTCTTCTGGTTTCTGTTTTGGTACCTATTTACAATATTGCAGGAGGAATACAGTAGTTTTAACTATCCACTTGCGTTTTTATCTGGGACTCATGGTATACTTATCAAAGTTACAAAGGGATTTGTAATAATCGATTATTAAATTTTCAATATAAATAAAGTTATTCATAGTTATGAAAAAGAATTACTCAAAAGGTTTCACACTCATTGAATTGTTGGTTGTGATTGCAATTATTGGTATCTTGGCTTCTGTGGTGCTTGCATCACTTAACTCAGCTCGAACAAAGGGGGCTGACGCAGCTATTAAGGCTAACCTTAACAACATGCGTGCTCAAGCAGAACTGTTTTATGATAGCAACACAAACTCTTACCTTCCTTCAGGTGGAACAGCTATCACAACAGCAGCTACTTGTCCTTCATACAACGGTTCAGGAACAAGTATGGTAGCTAAAGATCAAAACATTGCTAACGCTATTGCACAAGCTACAACTCAAGGTGGAGCAGGTAATGCTTGTTACAACTCTGCTAGTGCATGGGCGGTTGCAGTTACTCTTAAGTCAGCAAACACAACAGCTTGGTGTGTAGACTCTGCAGGTAACTCAAAGTCTGTAACTATTACAGCAAGTACTCCAGCTGGAGCTATCTCAAACACAACAGGAAACTGTATCTAAATATAAGTTTCTTTCAAAAACACCTCGTAGCGAGGTGTTTTTGTTTTGTTCACCAAACTCTGTTCTTAGTCGATAGTCAGCATGGTATAATTTATCTATGATTTTTTTA
>JBDHUQ010000002.1:0-22702 GCA_039809205.1 Minisyncoccia bacterium
AACTAACCTTTCTTCTAATATTTAGAGCAATCTTTCCATTATCAGTTTTAGCAACGGTTAAACAACGAGCAATGATGCCACCTGTCCAACTCGATGTTTTAAATTGGTTGTCATTAACCTTAAAACGAAACTGCTTCCTTTTTGAAGACTGATCTTTTTTCATAAAGAATGATTAAAAAATGAACAATTTATTTACATTTAATATATAAACTTTTTAATATGCTTTGTCAATACAATATATATATGCTATATTAGCTCTTAGTAAATGTCCGACCGAAAGGTTCGGACGTTTCTGTTAAAAACAACAAAAAAGCCTTAAAAATCAATAAAAATTAAATATATGTTAGATATAAAAGCCCTTAAAATAGCTATAGAACAACTCGAAAGTGAGCGTCGTATTGGACGAGATAAGCTTATTGACGCCATAGAACAATCCCTTGCTGCTGCTTACAAAAAGGAGTATGGGAAAAAAGGTCAAATAGTTCGCTCTCATATTGACCTAGACGCTGGCTCTGTATCATTTGATCAAGTAAAAACCGTAGTAGATGACACTTTGGTTTATTTTGATGATGAAAACACAGAAGGTTCAGAAAGAACAGAAGGAGACGAGCGAGAAGCTTACAATGAAGAAAAACATATCCTTCTTGACGACGCGCTTATTATGAAAAGCGATGCCAAGGTTGGAGATGAAATAGTTTTTAATCTAGAACCAAAAGATGACTTTGGTCGAATTGCCGCACAAACAGCCAAGCAAGTGATTATCCAACGTATCCGAGAAGCAGAACGTGGGTCAATTATGGAAGAATTTGGCAGTAAAGAAGGTGATATAGTTTCTGGTCATATCCAAAAAGTAGACCGAGGAACAGTTTTTGTTGATTTTAACAGGGCTACTGGTGTTATTCCTGCAACCGAACAAATCCCTGGGGAACGCTATGTTCGTGGAGCTAGAGTACGTGGCTATCTTTACCATGTAGAAGAATCTCCTCGAGGTATTAATCTAAGAATATCTAGAACTCATCCTAAGTTTATGGAAAAACTCTTCGCTCAAGAGTCTCCCGAAATAGCAAACGGTATTGTTGAAGTCAAAGCTATAGCTCGAGAACCTGGAGCACGTTCAAAAATTGCTGTTTATACAGAAGATCCAAACATTGATCCAGTAGGCTCATGCGTTGGTCAGCGTGGTGTTCGTGTATCAACTGTTATGAGTGAACTTGGAGGAGAAAAAATAGACATTATTGAATGGTCAGCAGATCCAGTAGAATTTGTCCGAAAGGCACTCTCTCCCGCAAAGGTTCTAGATGTTGTTCTAGATGAAGCAGAACACAAAGCTTCTATTGAAGTATCTCCAGACCAACTCTCACTAGCCATAGGAAAGGGCGGTCAAAATGTACGCCTAGCAGCTAAACTTACTGGTTGGAAAATAGACATAAAAGGAGCAGAAATGCCAGAAGGCGAAGAACAATCTATGGTTGAAGGAGAAGATTTTAAACCTCTTTCTGAACTTTCAACTCAAGAAGAAAATGTTGATGAAGTCGCATCACCTGAAGAATCTGTAGAAGAAGTAAAAGAAGTAGAATAAAACATATGAGTATGAATCTTTGGCACGATGTACCATTAGGACAAAATCCTACCGAGTCGTTTAATTGTATTATTGAAATACCTAGAGGCTCACATAACAAATATGAGATAGATAAAGAAACCGGACTTATCGCTCTTGATAGAGCAAACTATGATGGTACTCCCTATCCTATGAACTATGCTTTTGCTCCACAAACACTTTGGGAGGATGGGGATGCACTTGATGTATTAGTTATATCCACCTACCCTATTGATGTTGGAGTTTTAGTAGAAGTAAGACCTATAGCTATCATGGATATGATAGACAGCGGAGAGAGTGATGCCAAAATAATCGCTGTTCCAGTTAATGATAGAAGATTTGAGGAAGTTCACGATCTAAAAGATTTGAACAAACACACACTCAAAGAGTTCAAACATTTTTTTGAAAATTATAAAAATCTAAAAAGTGATACTCCAGGAAAATATAAAGTAATAATAGAAAGTATTCGAGAAAAAGCATCAGCTATCGAAGCTATCCAAAAATCTATAGAGCTTTATAAAAATAAGTTTCAAAAATAATCGCTAAATTAAAAATGCCTTCTGTTTAAACAGAAGGCATTTTGCTTTTACTCAGTTTCTATAATTTCATCATCAAGGGCTTTTGATAACAAAAGTGCCAGCAAGGAAAAAATTGTACCCCAACAAAAGATACTGAAACAAGTATCTACTGCACCAAGAGGAACAGCTACACCCTGAACCCAACACCGGATACTGATTGCGACCTTAGCAACAATGGCACCAATAGATAGAACAAGTGCCAGAAAACTAAGCTTGATTAAAACCTGAGCAAAGGCTTTCTGTATCAAAACCCAAAATATTCGGTTCATAAGCAATAATTTAAGTTAAAAGATTTTTTAAACTATACCCTAATTATTAAAAAAGTAAATATTCAAATGTAATACCTAACCTACTAAATCGTCTAAATTGGTGTATAATAAACCCTATGAAAAAAGCCTTTATTGCCAGTTTTATAGCCATTTTTGCTCTTGTAGCCCCTACTTTTGCAGAGGATATTCCAGCCAAGACCGATTTGACTGCTTCTGCTCAAGGTACGAAAGATAATCAAACTAATGAAACAAAAAAACCAGAAGTTAAGGCTTTAACTAAAAAACAAAAAATAGAAGCTGACCTTAGGTCAACTAGCCTAAAACTCAAGGATGTTATCGACCGAACTCAAGCTCTTATAGACCTTTTGAGCAAAAACAACAAAGACACAACTAGTGCGCAGTTTTCTCTTGATGCTTCTAAGAACTCTTTAGAAGAGGCAAACTCTGCTATCGACCAGTACGCTGGTATATTCCCTGCTGATATCAAAACTGAATCTGGAGAAGTCATAAAAGCAAAATTTGTAGTTTTAAAAGACCCTCTAAAAAAATCCCAAGACTCTCTAAAAAGCGTTAAAAGTTCTCTTATAGAAAGTATAAATGCACTAAAAGAAAACTTAGTACCAAAAGAAACTGCAGAATAGTATATTACCTATGACGAGCTTACATCACGAACAAAAAAGTCCTTGGGCTATCGTGGTAATCATAATAGTTTTTATCCTATTTGGAATTTTCTGGTTAAGTCAAAGACCTAAAAGTGTATCTATCAAAGAAACACCTGTTACAGAAAATAAACCAAACTTAATTCAAAGTACTGCCGAACTTGAGGCTTCAGTTGGCAATATAACTATCCCCGAGTACTCTGAAACAGAATAATTTTTGACTAGAACAATCTCTGTGCTAGACTTCGCAAACTATGAAACAAATTGAAAACTTGGAAGTGAAACAACTGGAAAATAGCGAGATTGAGATTAAGGGAGAGATTTCCTGGGAAGCCTTTAGTGCTTTTGAAAAAAAGGCTTTTGAAAGACTGTCTACTCACCTTGAAATAGATGGTTTTAGAAAAGGAAATGTTCCAGAAGCTATTGCTAAAAAACACTTAGGCGATGAGCTTATTCTCTCTGACATGGCCGAGCTAGCTATTGGAGAATTTTACCCTCAAATCTTGGAAGAGAAAAAAATCGATGCCATTGGTAGACCTTCTGTTTCTATTACCAAACTTGCTCGGGAAAACAATCTAGGTTTCACTATTACAACTGAGGTTTTACCTGAGATAAAACTTCCGGACTATAAAAAAATAGCTAAGAATGCTCCAGCTGTTAGTGAGGTTTCTACCACTGAAGAAGAGGTTGATAAGGTTATAGAAGATCTAAGACAGATGCGAGCTTATGGACATGTGCATGATAGTACAGACCACAATCACGGCCACACTGAACCTCTTCCAGAGGTAAATGATGAATTTGCAAAGAGTTTTGGCAACTTTCAAACCGTTGCTGAACTAAGGGCAAAAATAAAAGAAAATGTTTTAAGAGAAAAAGAGCAGAACGAAAAGGACAAAAGACGTATTGCTATCATGGATGGCATTATTGCCGAAACCAAATTTACAGTGCCAGCTATCATTTTAAAGTCTGAGCAAGAAAAAATGATTACCCAAATAGAAAGCGATGTGTCTCGAAGCGGTATGGCGTTTGAGGAATATCTCAAGCACACAAATAAAACTCGTGAAGGTTTGATGGAAGAATTCAAAGGAGAAGCAGAACGCCGAGCACGGTTCCAAATCCTGATAAATGCCATTGCCAAAGACATGGATATTAAAAGCACAGATGAAGAAGTTGAATCTGAAGCTCAAAAATTGATGCAGATGTATCCAGGTGCCGATCTAATCCGAACCAAAGCATATGCAGATATGGTACTGACGAATGAAAAAATTCTATCTACTTTAGAGAATTTATAAAAAATAAAAAGCCGGACACTGGTGTCCGGCTTTTTAATTTCTTTAAGCCTTAGTGCATCCATTTGAAGGAAAACAAATGTACTCTTCTTTTTTGTAATTCTTAATAAAATCAGCAACATGAGGCACCTTTAAATTATTTAAAGCTTTTAAAATTTCATCAGTTTTAAATAAAATTTTATCCCCCACATTTTCTCCTTTTGCTTTGATTTTTTTAATCCATGTTGCAACCAAGGGAGGGCATAACACCCATCCGTATGGCAAAGAATTTATTTGGTAAATCATAAAAGGGTTTTTAAAACTATAGATTAAAATATAAATGTTGTCAACATATTTTTGCTTTTCATCTTAAATACAGCTATAGTACAAGTGCCTGATACTCTGCTACATCTGAACCTCCCTTTTTATTACTTAATATTTTGAAACTAATATGTTAATACCAACAGTACTTGAAAAAACACCCCAAGGTGAGCGAGCTTATGATATTTATTCTCGACTACTAAAAGATCGCATCATTTTCTTGGGCGGAGGCATTAATGATGAGGTTGCAAATCTTGTCATTGCTCAACTCCTCTTTCTTGCCAATGAAGACTCAAAGAAAGATATTTACTTATACATTAATTCACCAGGCGGTTCAGTGACCGCTGGTCTTGCGATTCTTGATACTATGAATTTTATAAAGCCTGATGTGTCTACTATATGTGTTGGTATGGCAGCATCTATGGGCTCTCACCTTCTTGCAGGAGGAACAAAAGGTAAACGTTTTGCACTTCCAAATGCGGAAGTAATGATTCACCAACCACATGGAGGTTTTGAAGGACAAGTAACTGATATAGAAATCACAGCAAAACAAGTGATTAAGCTTAAAGAACGACTTAACGAAATTTTCGCTAAAAATACTGGGCAAAAACTTTCTCAAATCAAAAATGATATGGAGCGAGACTTTTATATGGATTCACAAGAAGCAAAGAAGTACGGTATCATTGATGCGGTTATTACAAAAAATCCTGGACTAAACTAAATCCTTATGAATCCTATATTATTAGCCACTGGAATGCTTCTAGCCGGAGGTATTATAGGCTACAGTATTCGGGCTGTTATATTTATCCTTAGAAAAAACTCACTTGAACTTTCTATTTCTGAGAGATTGCTTCACGCAAAAGAGCAGGCTCAAAAAATAATAGACGAGGCCAGAGAGGCCGAAAAACAAAAAGAGCAAGAACTTCGCAATACTGAAGATAGACTTATAAAAAAAGAGTCTCTGCTTGATTTAAGACAAAGTGAGCTCGATAGCAGGGCAAATGCCATAGAACAAAAGCTCTTAAATGCTGAAGCACTTAGTGCTCAAGCACAATCACTAGCCGAAGAACGTCTTAGAACACTTGAAAGCTTGGCGCTCTTTTCACAAGAAGATGCTCGAAACGCTCTCATCATAGATACTGAGAAAAAGTATGAAGAAGATTTTGCAGTCAGAATTGCTAAACTTGAACACTCTATGAATGAAAGCCTAAAAGATCGAGCCAAGGAAATACTAATGACAACTATTCAAAGACTCTCTGTTCCGACCACCAACTCTCTCACAACCGCCAGTGTCGCTATCCCAAATGACGAAATCAAAGGCAAGATTATTGGAAAAGAAGGTCGAAACATTCGAGCCTTTGAAAGAGCTTCAGGCGTAGAGCTTCTAATAGATGAGTCCCCTGGATTTATTGTTGTCTCGTGTTTTGACCCTGTAAGACGAGCTATAGCAACCACCGCCCTTGAGAGCTTAATAAAAGATGGACGTATCCAGCCAGCTCGTATTGAAGAAGAGCTAGAGTCTGCCAAAAATACGATTCATGAAATAATAAAACAAAAAGGTTCTGAAGCTGTTTATGAGTGCGGTATTTTCAACCTCGACCCTAGGGTTGTAGCCATACTAGGAAGACTTCACTATCGAACTAGTTACGGTCAAAACGTTCTACAACACTCGATAGAAATGGCACATATAGCTGGAATGCTCGCAACAGAACTAGGGGCTGATGCATATATTGCTAAAGCAGGGGCACTGGTTCATGACATAGGAAAAGCACTTGATCACGAATTTGAAGGTACCCATGTTGAGATAGGCGTTAAGATGCTACGACGTTTTGGAACAGACGAAAGGATTATATCTGCCATGAAAAGTCATCATGATGACTGTCCGCATGAGTCCCTAGAGGCAGTTATAGTACAGACAGCAGATATGATTTCAGGGTCTAGACCAGGTGCAAGGCGTGATACTGCTGAAATGTACCTAAAGAGACTACAAGACTTAGAAAATCTGGCTTCAGGTTTTGATGGTGTTGATAAAGCCTATGTACTGGCCGCAGGAAGAGAGATTCGTATTTTTGTTCATCCAGAGAGTATTTCTGATATGGAAGCTAAGAATCTAGGTAGAAACATCGCCCTTACTATTGAGAGAGATCTTCGATACCCCGGACAAATCAAAGTAACCATTATCAGAGAAACCCGTGTCATTGATTACGCACGGTAAAATAAAAATCCTCTTGCAAAAACAAGAGGATTTTTATTTTTCAGGCTATAATATATAAATGTTCACACCCAAAGAGTCATTTAAAACTCAGTCGGAAGAAATTTCTCATATTAGCAGTGAGGCTCACAAAGCATATGCTCTTCAAGAAATTCCAAACACCTCAAAAGAAAGGGCAACTGTAAGTGCCATAGAAAAGTATTCGAAAGTAGAGGCCAAAGATTTCTTGCATGAAAGTCGCGTTTTACCTGAGCATGAAGCAGAGCGTATAGTTTTAAGACTAAAGCCAGAATCTCATGATAGAAAAATAGAAGAGCTGTTTTCTATTTTATTAGAAAAAGGCATAAAAAATGCTTTAGATATAGCTCGAAAAAGTGCCGATCCTCACTTAGAAGATGACTTTCATCGATTTTTAGTTCAATATCTACACACCATTGGTGCCATTCCAGGTCTTAAAGACAAAGACCCTATATATAAAGAATTAAATCATACACTTTTCTCTATTGCCCTACCGCCAGAAACAGAGGAGGTTGATTTCAAAAAGAAAATTTCGGCTATGGGACAGTTCTATACCAGCCTAATTTCCTTGGTTGGATTAGATAACACTATATCTTTAGAACTAGCGGTTGAGCACTCAAACAAGAATATTATAGTTTACCTATCCATACCCCGAGAAAATATAGATGGCTTTGAGAAGCTCGCACATTCTTTCTTTCCTGGTTGTGCCGTTGAAGAAGTGGTAGATGATTTTAATATTTTTAGCAGTGAATCTCACGCCATTTCGGTAAGCCAGGCTCAATTAAAAGAATCTTCATATAAACCACTTAAAACTTATACTGACTTCGAAAATGACCCGTTTCTTGCAACTCTTGGTGCCCTCTCACAAATAGCTGAACAAGGAGAAGGTTGTGCCATACAAATAATTTTATCTGAAAGTTATCACCGAATAGCAGAGAGGAATAATAAGATTTTGATTGATGCTCAAAATGGAAATGGTAGTGTAAAAGATTTATATCAAAAGGCAACTGAAGGAATCCTAGGGGGTCTAGCAAAAGAAGCTTTTAGTTTATTTAAAAAATCAAAACCTATAGATGAGACCAAAGAAAAAAATATAGATGACCAAGGTATTGAACTCCTTAAAAAGAAAAATGACTCAAGGGTAGTAGAAGCAACTATTCGCATAGTCACGTCTTCGGATAACCAGGCTCGAGCAGATCAAATCCGTAGATCAATAGAAGCATCTTTTGGACAATACAGCTATGTTGGAGGCAACGCCATAGAATGGAAAGAAGAAAGAGGTACAGATATTTTAGAGGCATGCAAGGCTTTCTCTTTTAGAAATCACTCAGAAAAAAAAATAGAGTTATCTATAAACGAAGTTTCTTCTATGCTTCACTTCCCCACTGGAACCAAAGGCCCACACGAACTCAAAGAGACTAATATCTCAAGTGCCCCAGTACCAACAGCAGCATCAAAAAATACAACTGGTGTTTATCTTGGCACAAATTCATTTCGCGGTCAGACATCAGATGTTTTTCTAGCTAAAGAAGATAGGGTTAGACACTGCTACGTTATAGGCCAAACCGGAACTGGAAAAACTACCATCCTAAAGAACATGGCT
Source organism: Minisyncoccia bacterium (assembly GCA_039809205.1). Taxonomy (GTDB): domain Bacteria; phylum Patescibacteriota; class Minisyncoccia; order Phycocordibacterales; family UBA9973; genus UBA4124. The sequence continues at coordinate 8,526 of JBDHUQ010000002.1, forward strand.
ATTCAAGATATCCAAAATGGTAATGGGGTTTGTTTTATAGACCCACACGGAAACGATATTGAAGACATCCTCGGCAATATCCCTGCAGATAGATTAGATGATGTTATTTATTTTGATCCAGCATACACAGCCAGACCAATGGGGCTCAACATGCTCGAATATGATACAAACTATCCAGAACAAAAAATCTTTGTCATCAATGAGCTTCTTAGTATTTTCAACAAGCTTTTTGACATGAAAACAGCCGGTGGCCCAGCCTTTGAACAATACTTTAGAAACTCCGCTGGACTTGTTATGGAGGATCCTGAAAGTGGATCTACTCTTCTAGAAATAAGTAGAGTTATGAGCGATAAGGCCTTTAGACAAATGAAGCTTGAAAGATGTAAAAATCCTATTATCAAAGCTTTTTGGGAAAATGCTGAAAAAACAACAGGAGAGGCATCCCTGGCAAACTTTGTGCCATATATAACCAACAAGTTTGATCCGTTTGTTTCAAACGATATTATGCGCCCTGTCATAGCTCAGCAACACAGTGTACTTAACTTCCGAGAAATTATGGACAAAAAGAAAATTCTACTGGTAAACCTTTCAAAAGGTCGCCTTGGAGATATCAACTCTCATCTTATCGGCCTCTTGTTAGTAGGTAAAATCACGATGGCCGCCCTTTCTAGAGTAGATATCGTAGGAAAATCTGAGGTTAATGACTTCTATCTTTATATAGATGAGTTTCAAAACGTAACCACAGATTCTATAGCCACTATTCTCTCTGAGGCCAGAAAGTACCGCTTAGCCCTTACTGTGGCCCATCAATACATAGAACAACTTGAAGAAACTATCAAAAATGCTGTTTTTGGAAATGTTGGAAATATGATTATCTATCGTGTCAGTCCAGAAAATGCCAGTGTGTTTGAAAAACAGCTATCTCCAACTTTCACCCCTGATGACATTTTAAAGCTTGAGAACTTCAATGCTTATGCCAAAATTTTAGTAAATGGAGTACCAGAGAAACCTTTTAACTTGCGTATTCCCCCTCCACCAAAAGGCAATGTAGGCATTGCCGATAAGATTAAAGAGCTATCTTACCTCAAATACGGCCGACCCCGAGAAGAAGTTGAATCCGAAATTATCGCCAGATATAACACTCGTTCATAAAAGCCCATGATGGGCTTTTATGCTATGATTCTTTTATATGACAGAAAAAATAAAACTAGAAGAAACACCTGCAACCCTTGAAAATCCAGAATCTGTAACTGAAAATCAAGAATTGCAACAAGAAGAAAATATAGTAATTAGCGAAGAAGCAAAAAGAGAGCTCGACGAAGAGGAGCGTGATATTAGATTTAGACAAAGTGAAACTGCCCAAATTATTAGAGATGCTCAAGCAAGAAAAGGAAAAGAGCTTGAAAAGCTAGACTCTGGCACGACTTACAACGTAGCATCTTCTCAAAAGCCAAAGAGTGGTGTAAGGAATAAGATTATGGCTGGAGCTATTACTTTAGCCAGCCTCTTTGGTTTTGGAGGAAAAGCTAAGGCAGAAGGAGATCCTAGTGATAGTCTTGGCAAAAAACCAACAACAGAAAAAGTTTATACAGACTCAATACAAAAAAGCACGCCGTCATCTAAGTCCTATGAAATAAAAGTAGACAATGAAACAAAGGGTCATATAAAAATAGAAAGTCATGTAGTGGTTCCACAAAAAGATACCACCAAAGAAGCAGTGATCTACTATTTCTCTGATGACGGTAAGAGTAAAAATAGCCTAGGAGAAATCATGCTCTTGATGAAAGAGAAGGGATTTTACCCCGGAGATAGAGAGTTGCTTAATAATATCTACGAAGAAAATAAGAATAACCCGGAATTTGCCAGAAAAATGAAGTGGGTTCTAGCCCCAACACCAGAGGGTGATGCAGATGATACAAGGAGTCAAGAAGGTCATTATATTACAAATAAAGGTAAAACTAGTTATGTAATACCGGAACATGCAGTTTTCCCAACGATAAATCCAAGAGGGTTAGGGAGATTTGAGATATCTGAAGGCTTTAACTCAGGAGAATACGGAATCTTGTTTAATAAGAAAGTAGAAAAAGTATCTGAATCGCAAAACTCAGACCTAGCGACTAAATAAAAATAAACCGCCTCTCATAACAAAGGCGGTTTTTCATTTCTCACTCGAAATGTTCTTTCATAACAGCAATTTTTTCTTTTAATCGTTTGGCTTCTTTTTTTACTTGTTTGCGTTTGTTGTTTAAAACAATCACAAGCATGAACATACAAATAAACGTCACGATAAGAATTGAAAGTTGCATTGGATTTAAAATTTGTTTGATTTATCATAGCACAAAGTAAGACTTGTGTCAATTTTGCATCAAAAAACCCTTGATATATAATGAATATTAGCGTAAAGCCTAAAAGCTAACGCCCTGACGAGATTATAAGTCAAACCCCAAGTGGGACATTTAGATATAACATGAACAAACAAGCACTTGTTGAACTCGTACACGGTATCGTTGGTGGTACTAAGGTACAAGCTGAAGAAGTAGTTGAGAGTATGATTGATAGTATCACTAAGACACTCAAAAAGGGTGACGAAGTATCTATCGCTGGTCTTGGTATCTTCTCTGTGAAGACCCGAGCTGCTCGAACTGCTCGTAACCCAAAAACTGGTGAACCAGTCAAGGTAGCAGCTGCTCGCGTTCCTCGCTTCCGTGCCGCTAAAGCACTTAAAGACGCAGTTAAATAGTTTCTCCTTAGCTAAGGATAAATATAAATAAGCCCTTTTGGGCTTATTTTGTTTGACTTATTCAACAAAAAGAGTAACATATTTATCCGAAACCCATTTCTTTTAATCAAAAACTAGACTTATGCCTTTTGGAAAAGTAAGAGTACAGTCAGCACCTAAAGAGAAGTTTGTAACCTTGCAAACTGGAGAAACTGTAAAAACCAAAACCTACGAAAGAAGAGTGGACCAGGCCAAAAAAACCGGACTTCCTGTTCCAAAACTGAAAACACCTGAACAGGCAAACTAAAAAACCAAAACCCCGCTAAAAGCGGGGTTTAAGTTTTTAACTATATGTAATATCTTGTGCGGGATAAGGGAATCGAACCCTTCACCTCAGTTTGGAAAACTGATATTTTACCGATAAACTAATCCCGCTTATTATCTATGTATTTTACCAGAATTTCTTCTGATTGTCGGGGTGCCGGGAATCGAACCCGGCCCTCATGTTCCCAAAACATGTATACTACCGATATACTACACCCCGAAATTTTTAGTGGCAGGTTTCACTATACTATATCTACCTATTTTTTGCCATAGACTAGGAAAGATCTATTAGTTCAATCTTAACTACTCCCCCGCTATTTTTTGGCAAGATTACCAAAATACCTTGAACATGATATTTTTTTATCTTTTTTAAAAGACAATAATGTTCAACAGAAATCATAAATTTTCTAAGCTTTTCCTTAGTCAAATTCTCAGCTGGATTAATCCAACTCCCCTGTCGACCAGTTTTGACCTCAAAAAAGTAATGCATTCCATGAGACTTGGCGACAATATCTATTTCACCAAACTTATTTGATACATTACGCTCTAAAAGAGTAAATCCATTTTTAGTTAAAAATAAACAAGCGTTTTCCTCACCTATTTCGCCTATTTTTTGAGTTTTTGAAGTAAACTGCTTCACGTGAAAGTATAAGCCTGTTTCATATGAAACAAAGCAAAATACCTTATTAATACTCATTCTTTTATCAAAAAGACAATGTTAACTCAATTTTTATAAGCCAATTTTACTGTCCTTTATCCTTTATACACACACATTTATCCACAGTTTTGTCAAAAAACAAATATTTAAAGGTTTTTGTTAACATAAAATTCCATTTTGTCTATTAGACATAGCCTAAATGTAAAAAGTCCCTAAATAAGGGACTTTTTACATTGTGCGGCTACAGAGAATCGAACTCTGGTCTCGTCCTTGGCAAGGACGCATTCTACCACTAAACCATAACCGCATTTTAACTATCTTGCCTCAAGTCTAACCATTTTTTAAGTTTAACCTTAAGTGCAGTACTCGATATTATAGTAGTACCGACACCGAATTGCAATCCTTTCCTTGTTATTTGTCTTTTAATAACTTGAGTTTTATAAAAACGTAGAATATCTAAACCGAGCTCTTTAGACCACCAGAGGAGACACTTATCTTTATCTAAGTTTGAATAGATGTATAAACCAAATTTTATATTATTTTCCTTTAAATTAAGGTATTTTTGACAAAAAAGCCTAAAATCTATATGGTTTTTTGGAAAACCGCTACTAAGAGATATTAAGTGTTTACTAGTTAAATTGCCATGTTTTTTATACATATCAAGCCCTCTTAGAAACAAAAAATCATTTTCGTACTGTTCATATTCTTTTGTTGCTTCAGAAGCCACAAGTGCGTATACATATTGCAACTTAAGCTTTCTAACTATATTCATACGCTCCATACGCTCTTTAGCCAGATTTGGGTTTTTTTCACTTAGCTTATACTTTATTGCTTTTGACCAATCTTGATCCCTAAACCACTTAGAAAGTGTTCCACGTGAAACTCCAGTTGCTTCTTGGATTTCTCTAAAAGATCGGCCTTCATGACGAAGTCTAAATATAAACTCTTGGTCCTTGCGCATATTACAAGTATAAGACATCGGTTCAATTTTACAAAAACCTTACAAAATAGTATTATCTAGTAGCGCACCCGTGGTGAAATGGATATCATTCCGGTCTTCGGAACCGTCGTTCCAGGTTCGAATCCTGGCGGGTGCACAACAACAATCCTTTTATGGATAAATCTATTCCGCCATTCGTTTCACATGTAACACTCACCCTGCAAAAAGCAGGTTTTGAAGCATACCTCGTTGGAGGATGTGTTCGAGATATGTTAATGGGGTTAAATCCTAAAGACTGGGATCTCACAACCAACGCTCGACCAGAACAAGTCCAAGAAGTTTTTAAAGATTTAAAAACTGTTTGTGAAAATGAATTCGGAACTGTTACAGTTCTTAATATGGATTCTGTTTCACATGAAACTGTTCCACGTGAAACTCCAGATCTAAATAATATTGTCCAGATAACAACTTATCGTTCCGAGGAAGGATACAGCGACAACCGCCGGCCAGATAGTGTTTCATATGAAACAAATATCGAGAAAGACTTAGAGAGGAGAGATTTTACTATAAATGCCATAGCTTGGGACCCTATAAAGGACATTCATATCGACTTATATGGCGGCATAAAGGACATAAAGGACAAAACTATACGCTGTGTCCTTTATCCAGAAAAACGTTTCTCTGAAGACGCCTTACGCATTATTAGAGCTATTAGGTTTTCCACAGTACTCGGTTTTAGTATAGAAAGCGAAACCCTAGAAACAATAATCTCAAAATCCGATACTATAAAAAATATCTCTATAGAAAGAGTTAGAGATGAATTTATGAAAATAATAGATTCTAACTCTCCAGCCTTAGGTATAGATCTTCTTCAAAAAACAGGACTTCTAAAATATATAATTCCGGAACTAGAAGAAGGTATAGGTTGCGACCAAAAAGGAGCTCATATTTATGATGTTTATCAGCACTTATTACATGCCCTCCAACATGCTTCTGATAAGGGCTTTTCTAGAGCTATCCGATTAACAGCCTTGTTTCATGATATTGGAAAACCTGCCACTCGCCGATATGACCCCAAAAAAGATAAATATACCTTCTTCGGACACGAAGTTGTCGGAGCAAGAATGACTAAAAAAATCCTCGAACGACTGAGGGTTCCACGTGAAACAAGCGATCTTGTTGTTTCACTCGTACGAAATCATATGTTTTTCTCTGACACGGAACAGATAACCCTATCTGCTGTAAGACGTATAATCGCCAAAGTAAAGCCGGAGCATATTTGGGAACTCATGGAAGTTCGAGAGTGTGATCGAGTAGGTATGAAAAAAGCTGAAGCTCCATATAGACTACGCAAATACCACGCCATGATCGAAGAGGCACTCCGTGACCCAATATCAGTTTCACAACTTAAAATAGACGGAAACTACCTTATGAATGATCTTGGTATGAAACCTGGTCCTCGTATGGGCTGGATACTGCACGCACTCCTAGAAGAGGTCCTTGAAGATCCGACTCTCAACACCATTGAAAAACTCTCAGAAAGAGTAAAAGATTTGGACGAGCTAGAAGATAAAGATCTGAGAACACTCGGGGAAAAAGGCAAACAGCAAAAAGATATCCTTGAGGAAAAAGAGGTTGAAAAATTACATCAAAAGCATGGCGTAAAGAAATAGTGCTTAAGGTGTGGTATATTGAAAGAAAATATACTTATGATAGCAGCAAAAATGACCCGTAAGGGCTGGATAATCCTAAGAAAACTTCGGCAAATGCGAGCGTCTGGTCAAATAACCCAGACTGATTTAAGGATGGTCAACGGTATCCCTGTGGATTTACAAAAAGCAGCCAATAGCTTAGGGTACAAAGCAAAACTTGCTGGCTATTAAATGACTAATCTCCTCAAAAGAAATGAGGAGATTTTTATTTTACATACCATATTCTGAGAAAATGTGAACTAAAATAAAAAACCGCCTTTTAAGGGGCGGTTTATACATTTTGTTTTTAATTATTAAGATCAATTGCATTCCTCCTGGATTTTTTTGACCAGTTTTTTATTACATTCCCTTAATTGTTGTTGAACGAGCCAGGAAGGCATTCCAACGACAACGTCATATACACAGCCTGCATGTTCTTCAAGAGCTTCAATAACACATTGGACACCACCCCCTGATCCACCATACCGGCTCTGTTCTTCAGAATCAGAGAGATAGGTCGCTTTGTGGGTGTTGAGCTCAGCTGAAGAGAGAGCATTCACCGAACTGATTACTGCATCATAGGAACTTTGCAGGGTTCCGAGATTGTCATAATCAACAACATCGACCTGGGAAGCCGCAATTTTGAAATTTTCATTCGCGACACGGATGTTGTACATTTTTGATTTAAATTCCGAATAGTCAGGAACAGATTGCGCAAAGATAGAAATACCGCCACAGAAGGCGATAATCATTACAAGAAAAAGCTTTTTTACCATGTTTTTTGTTTTTGTGAAAATGAACAATGAAATATCGGTACCATACTATCCGAAATATACGATCTGTCAACAAAAAAAGAAAACCCCTGTTTTGGGGTTTAACTTAGTTAAAAACAAACGGGGCAAAGAAGATGAAAAAATCTATACTGAGGTCTTCCTCATATTTCTCAAGCAACAGAACTTCTGGTGTCAAAACTTCTATGAATCTTCTGTTGTCCTCATGGGTATAGAGCTTCATTGCTTGATACCTATAGTGGCTTAATCTGCACATCGAACGATCAAGACGATTACGGTACCGTGCTCGACAGCCTGGATATGCATCATAGAGCTCAGCAAACTTTTTCTCCATTGCGTCTAATTCTGTAAAAATTAGTGAAAGAGCAAAACATTGGTTCTCAAATTGCTTCGAGACGATAGCCTTAAAGAGATAAGATATATCTCTGAGTTCCTTGTCAGAAAATCGTATAAGCTTACGAATTAATTTTTCAGGAGAACGGGGCATTCGTGCCTCACCGCAAAACTCTTTCCAAGAAATAATCATCAGTGGAGTAATCCTTGAGAGAGTTGGAGGTTTTGTATTCTTTTTCATAGTGCAAGTTTTTATAATTGTACTCCTTTTTGATACAAACAAAAAACCTCCCCCTAGAAATCGAAAGGGGAGGCAAGGCTTAGGGCACGTTACCGCCTATACCTTAGAGCTTTAATTAGGATAAGAAGGGTGATGTTCCCAATCATTTTGTTCTTCATCAGTTTTTTCTGTTGTATGCCAGACAGTCGGAATCGTAGGTTTTTTTGCTAAAAAAAACCAAACAACAACAGCTATAGCCAGCACCAACAATATACATCCGTTGATTGTCGCAAAGAAAAAGATTTTTTCTTTCGATTCAATCGATACCCCCTTCCACAGAGAAGGAGATTTGAATGATCCCGCAATAGCAAAGTTTACTATTGAGAAAAGGCCTATTCTTATGGCCCACTTAATTTTAGCGTTCATAAAAATAACAGGTTTTTGTTTGCCCTCATATTAACACAAAACTACTTCAGGTCAATATCAATCGAAATAGGGCAGTGGTCAGAACCATAGTAATCAGAAAGAATTTCTGCCTTAGAAAGTTTCGGAAGTAATTTTTTTGAAATAAAGAAATAGTCTATTCTCCAACCTATATTTCTATCACGAGCTCTAGAGAGTTGATCCCAATAGGTATAAGCCTCAACAGTATCAGGAAAAAAGTGTCGAAATGTATCTACAAATCCAGCTTTAATTATCTTATCTACACCTTCACGTTCTTCCTTGGTGAAGCCATGTGAGCCCTCGCTTTGTTTTGGTCGCGCTAGGTCTATTTCTTGGTGAGCCACATTTAAATCACCGCAAAAAATGACTGGTTTTTTCTTTTCGAGACTTTTACAAAGCTCAAGAAATGCTGGATCCCAAAGTTTATGACGAAGGGGGATCCGAGAAAGATCACGCTTTGAGTTGGGTGTATAAACATTAACTATATAAAAATTTTTAAACTCAGCGTATAAAATTCTGCCTTCATGTGCCGGGTCTCCATATCCATCGCCTTCCATATTGAACTTCTTTAAAATTGAGGCAGGGAAGTCATAGCTGACTGAAATTGGCTTTTCTTTGGAATATAGAGCAACCCCACTGTAGCCCTTCTTAACCTTCGGGTGAGAGAAAAAGGAATAATAGCCCATGACATTTACTGCCTCGGTTGGTAACTGTTCAGGAGTAGCCTTCACCTCCTGTAAACACAAAATATCGGGTTTAAGATCTGTAAACAAAGGGTCAAAATAGCCTTGCTTAATTGTGGCTCGCAGGCCGTTTGTATTCCAAGAGATGATTTTCATTAGCAAAGTATAACAGGTAAAGATTGAGTAAAAAAAAGAAGCCACCTAGAGGGTGACTTCGAAGTATTTTGTGCCTTTTAATAAATATAAGGCGAGAATTGAGCTTGTCTTTTGCGTTGTTTAGAAGCAAATTGTGGAAAGAACATCTATAAAGGTAGTTCGTGATTTTGAGATTCTCAATGCCGAAGCAAATGAGAGGGTGCGAATGATTCGCGAATTCTGTCGATACAATACCGACGTGGAATAATAATTTATTCAGTTGTTATTTCCTGACGAGGGAATTTGTGCATCTGTGTTTATTATACACACAAACAAAAATGTTTGCAAAAGTGGATAAACAAAAAAGCCCTCACACTAGAGGGCCTCACAAGATCAAATTCACAAACCGTCCTAATTATCAGTTTCTTTTTTCTTTTCATTCTCCTGCTTACCAGCAGAAGTACGGCTAAACTGGCGGGCATCAATATCGTTGAGGCTTGTTTCTTCATAAGAAGATGCTTCTACCATGACATCACCCATGATCCCACTGTTAGTGAGATGGATATTCGGACCTTTCATAGGGATATCAAGAATAAGATCTCCAAAGCTGGCCTTGCCACCCGTTTTTTGTAACTGTGCCAAGAAAGCTGTTGCACCTTCGTACCCATGATTAGATTCAGTCTTATCGGAAACAGTAGAAGGCTCAGTGAAGATGGGAGCTTTTGGCCCTATCTTGTTTTCTTTACCTGAACTGCTTTTGACAGAACCTGTGGAAGATTTGCCTGTTGTTAAAATCTTCCCCCTAAACAAGAGAAATAATTCCCAGAGAAGCCAAAGCAGGAACAAAATAAGAGCAATGGCCAACAAGAGTTTCAAAAAATCCCAAAGCCATCCAAATGACCAGAAGCTGGAGCTTTTGCCATTGTGGTTAGAGACATTATCCCTTGAGCTTGATTGATCTGGTACGTTTGTACGTCCTTCTTCAATTGTAGGGGATGGCTTGATACCAAACCATTTTGCAATACTGTCGGCAGGAACCGGATGCCCTTGTTGGATAAGACGATGTTGATTTACATCAAAGCCTGCCGGTTTCCAAGTGGTGCCGATAATAGTTTTACCGTCGCACCTTTTTCCTTTCCATTTCTTAAGCACAAACGCCTGGCATGAGTCCACGACTGTCGTGTCGGAGCCGGCATAGTACAAATTGGGTAAGTTGGGACGTTCAGGAATGCTTACTTTTTTTGTTTTGGTTGTGCATCCAAAAGCAATCGAAAATACAATTGCGAAAAGAAAATAATAGATTTTCATTTGTGAATTTTTAAATGTACACGCTAGATTTAAGGGTACTAGCGGAAATGACCCTATACTTATATAATAGCATATAATCTGCCAATTGTCAATAAGTAAAACCCTCCTGTTCAAGGAGGGTTAATCTAAAGAGAAAACAATCTACTGCTTTTTTACTCACCCATAAGATAGCTGAGGAAAACCTTTTCTTCACTGGGGGTAAAAGGTGTTTGGTATTTTATTGTCCCACCCCTGTTTGAATACTTTCGTATGTTGTCAAAGGTAGCCTCGATGTGTTGGCGAGACATTTTGAGTGAATCAATATGCTTCTGTATTTCCTTTGCCAATGCTTCAGCTGATTCGGCAGAAAAGGTTTCCACAGAATTCTTGTTGTTTGAAATACTAAATAAAGCATAAAACACAGGATTTTCGTTTAGGGTATTACCTATTTTATAAACGTGCTGCAAAATTACATACATAATTTATTATTTTGTTTCCTTAATTATATAAGTAAAATATAAAATGTCAAGTTATGACTTTGAGTGAAATTTTTTGTGCACTTCGCGAAGTTGCTTGTCGGTAATATGAGTATAGACTTGAGTGGTAGCAATATTGGCATGCCCTAGCATCATTTGGACAGAGCGAATATCAGCGCCGTTTGAAAGCAGATTGGTAGCAAACGAGTGACGCAAGACATGGGGCGTCACTTTTTTAGAAATACCGGCCTTGATCGCATAGTGCTTTACAATCCGTTCAATTGAGCGGGGAGTAAGACGTCTATCATCTCGGCTAACACCATTTATAGCTACATCTATAAACATTGGTTCTGCCATATCCTTACGAGCTTTTAAGTAGTTTCGAATAGCTAGCTTAGCATCATCAGAGAGAAAAACCACTCGCACCTTTTCACCCTTTCCTCGAATTGAAAACTCATCTTTAGATAAATCAAGATCTCTATTTAAAGAACAAAGCTCAGAAAGACGAAGACCAGTGGAAAAAAACAGTTCTATTAGGGCTCTATCCCTAAGACCTTTTAGACTAGATAAGTCTGGAGCCTTAATAAGTCTATTTAATTCTTCTGTAGAAATAAGATCTAGATGTCTAGCTCCTACTTTCGCAAGCTCAATTACATCAGGCGAGACAGTAGATATATTTCTCTTGCGACAATATTTTAGAAATGACCTGAGAGCTATCATGTAGTAGTTTTGAGTGTTTTTTTTCATCGTACCAGCACTTTGACCACGTACTTTTACTCCTGAGGCTCGATTAAGCTTCAAACGAAATTCTCTTAAAACATCTTCGTTAATACCTGAAACTTTCTTGATGCCCATGTCCTCGCCAAACCTAGATAGGTAATGTTCATAATTTTCAACCGTTTTCAAGCTTCGTCCTTTTTCGATTTCTATATATTCGAGAAATTGTCTTTTGGCACTTTCAAAATCCATACAATATATAGTATATATCCTTGAAGTAATATTTTGCGACCTTAAAAATAAAGAGTCTTATAGGGCTTGCTTTTTTTATAGGTTTGTGTTATTCTAAAACCATGTTAACGAGCAAGAAAAAACAAGTAATTATAAAAAAGCACCAGCTCCACCCAAAAGATACTGGTAGTAAACTAGTTCAAGTTGGCGTGCTTTCTGAGACAATTGACCGCTTGGCTGATCACTTGAAAAAGCACAAGAAGGACAACCACTCTCGACGTGGACTTATAAAAATGGTGGCTGACCGACGAAGCCATTTGAAGGTTTTGGAAAAAAGTAATCCAAAACAACACGCAGCCGCACTCAAGATAGTAAAGCAATAATTAAACAAAACTCTCGCATCTGCGAGAGTTTTGTTTTGTGGGTTATACTTATATATATGGCAATCATCAAACAAAAGGATCAGCGTGTAGGTGTCTTTATTGATACTCAGAATTTATATCACACAGCTAAAAATTTATATAAGAAAAAAGTAAACTTTGGGGCAGTACTTAAAGATGCTCTTGCTGGGAGGCAACTCATTCGAGCTATAGCCTATGTAATCACTACCGAAAACGAAGATGAGAAAGCTTTTTTAGGAGCACTGGGCAAGGCCGGAATTGAAACCAAAGCAAAAGATCTACAAGTTTTCTTTGATGGTAGCAAAAAAGCTGACTGGGATATTGGCTTAGCTATAGATGCAGTCTCTATGGCACCGAAACTTGATGCAATAATTATAGTTTCTGGGGACGGCGATTTTGTACCTCTTTGCAATTTTCTACGTTATCACCATGGAGTGCAAGTAGAAGTAATGACTTTTGGAAAAAGTGCTTCTGCTTCTTTAAAAGAAATTGCTGACGAATTTATAGATTTATCAGAAAATCCTAAAAAATATCTGATCGGATACCACTAATATGGAACCTGAAAAAGAACAAAAAACAGAAGATGCAAAAAAACATCTAATTCATTCTTATGCGGATGACTTATCAAAAGCTCTCGATACTACGGATGCGTCAGTAGTTCAAGAACTTCTCTCTGAGGGACGTGCGCGTGAAGCATTATTAGAAGAAGAAAAGAAAAGTTCTCACCAAAGACATTGGTATCGAGCAGGAGCCTTAGTTTTAATAATCTGCACACTAGCATCAGCTGTGTATACTTTTTTTTACTATAAGAACCTAACAGTACCTGTAAAGAGTACACCTTCTGTAGGAGTCTTTCCTAGTATAAATGAAGTGGTAGTAGCTAAAGATACAGATATTCGCAAGGTTGTAGAATCCTTAAAAACAAACGATTCCTTGGAAGAAGGTAAGCCATACCTTTTAACTATAGTAAGTGACGACAAAAACTTAACTTTGCTTACCCCCTCAGAAATGTTTTCTTTTTTTGAAGCTAAAGTTTCAGAGCCACTAATAAATTCTTTTGAGGTTTTAAGAATGGGAGGTGTAAATATAGACGGGGAAAATCAAACTTTCATTATTGGTCTAACCAAAGATACTGATATATCTTCAAAGGAATTACTAATAGCAGAACCTTCTCTGCTACAGTTTTTATACAGACCTCTTGGTATAGATTTAAGCAAACATAGCACAGAAATAGGTAAAGAATTTATTGGTGAATATTTGTATAATTTACCGGTTAGGGTTTTGAGGTACGAAGGTAATTCAGAGAAAAAGAGCCTTTTATTTTTCTATGCTCGCATCTTAAACAATATTGTTATTTTTGCTACTTCTCCAAAAACCCTAAAGACTGTTTACGAAAATATACTCCACCAAAACGATTAATTTAGCTGCTTGCTCTTTAGCGTATGCGTGCTACTATACTCGCCATGGATACAAATAAGTTCAAAGAAATACTAACTGCGGAACAAGCTCTTCTTGAGGGAGAACTAAGTAATATTGCTCACTTTAATACTGAAACAAATGTTTGGGAAGCAACTCCAAACACCGAAATGATGAACGAATCAGATGACAATGATGCCGCTGATCGGTTTGAGGATTTTGAAGAGAGAACAAGTATGCTAAATACTCTTCAATCAAGACTAACTGACATTAAAAATGCTTTAGTAAAAATAGAAGAAGGTAACTATGGAAAATGCGAAGTCTGTGGCGAAAAAATAGAACCAGATAGACTTGAAGCAAATCCAGCAGCTCGAACTTGCAAGGAACACATGAATGGATAAATAAAAAATCTCTCAATCTTTTGAGAGGTTTTTTATTTTCATTTAACGTTTCACATACTATACTTAAATCACTATGTCGTTTTCACGTATACAGAGTGCTCAGCTCTCTGGACTCGGTGCCACAGGTGTAACTGTGGAAGTAGACATTTCTCGTGGGCTTTACTTATTTCAAATCGTTGGACTTCCAGATAAGGCAGTAGAAGAATCTAGAGAGCGTGTAATATCCGCTCTTCGCAACTCTCTAGAGATAAATCCGAAATCCCAAAATGAAAAAGTTATTGTTTCACTCTCACCAGCAGAGCTAAAGAAA
>JBDHUQ010000003.1:0-20185 GCA_039809205.1 Minisyncoccia bacterium
AATATGAATCTCTACTGATGTTTGATTGTCAGCGGCAGTTGAAAAGACTTGAGATTTTGATGAAGGGATAGTTGTATTTCTATCAATTAGCTTGGTAGCTACTCCTCCCATAGTTTCTATACCTAGGGAAAGTGGAATCACATCAAGAAGAAGAACATCACGCACATCTCCCTGTAGGACCCCTCCCTGAACAGCAGCACCGAGAGCGACAACTTCATCCGGATTTATAGATCGGTTTGGCTCCTTACCAAAGAATTTTTGTACTTCTTCAACTATCTTTGGCATACGAGTTTGCCCTCCAACCATGATGATATTTTGAATCTCATCTTTTTTAAATGGGCTAGCTTCTACTGCACGCTTTGTGATTTCGATAGATCGGGCTATGAACTCATCTGCTAGCTCTTCAAGCTTTGCACGGGTCATCTTAAGTAGTAAGTGTTGTGGACCAGCATCCGTAGAGGTAATAAATGGTATGTTGATTTCTGTTTCTGTGGTTGTTGAGAGCTCTATTTTTGCCTTTTCTGCAGCCTCATCTAGACGCTGAAGAGCTAGAGGATCCTTTGAAACATCAATACCTGATTCTTTCTTAAATTCGTCAGCAATCCAGTTGATGATCTTGAGGTCAATGTCACGTCCTCCCATAAGCGAGTCACCGTCTGTAGATTTTACTTCAATCACATCTTCGGTTACCTCAAGCACTGACACGTCAAAAGTTCCGCCTCCGAAATCATATACCACAATCTTTTCATTTTTCTTGGTATTAAATCCGTAAGCAAGTGCGGCTGCCGTTGGTTCATTGATGATACGCTTTACATCAAGACCTGCGATAGCTCCAGCATCTTTGGTGGCCTTTCTTTGTGCATCATTGAAGTAGGCCGGAACAGTAATAACCGCTTCTGTTATTTTTGTACCAAGCTTTGATTCAACATCTGTTTTGATTTTTTGCAAAATCATCGCCGAGATTTCTTCTGGACGATAGTCCTTGTCGCCAAGGTGTACAAGAGCTCCACCATCAGAATCTTTTTTAACTTCAAAAGGAGAAGTCTTGATTACTTTTTCCATACCATGGTCATCGTACTTGTGGCCCATGAAGCGCTTGATACCGTAAATAGTGTTTTTGGGATTTGTTACTGCCTGGCGCTTCGCAAGAAGTCCAACAAGCCGGTCGCCGTTTTTACCAACCGCTACAATAGACGGAGTAGTACGAGCTCCTTCAATATTTTCAATAATTTTTGGCTGGCCACCTTCGATGATGGCAACAGCACTGTTTGTAGTTCCAAGGTCAATTCCAATGATTTTTGACATATGTTTTATATAAACTAACTAATAATTTTCCAATAATTCCAAGTCTCAAAATCAAGTATCTACATAAGTTTTGCGGTCACGAAATACTTGTATACAAAAGAGTATAGTGATACCATAAAACTATGTCAAGCACTAATGGTAAAAAGCCAGAATATTCTAAAAAAATATTGAAAATTCTAAGTGAAAAACCAGCCTTAGCATCTTCAGATATTGCCCACTTAGGGCCCCAGAAAGCCCTTAAACGCTCCTTAAAGGGTCTTTCTGAGTCTGGGCTCATAGAGAGTCACTACTCGGGTCAAAATGACTATATGAGGCTTACAAAAGAAGGTAAGAAAAAGCTCCATAGCCTATCTCTTGAGGGTGATAACAATTATGTTATGCCCGCTTGGGATGGTAAGTGGCGTATAGCTATACTTGATTTACCAGAAGCCAGAAAAGCTGAAAGAGAAGCACTAAGGTATTTGCTTAAAAAAGCTGGTTTTGTGTGCCTTAAAAATAGCGTTTGGATCTCCCCTTTTCCTTATGAATATCTCTTTGCTAATATCAAAAAAGATTTTGGACTTTCAACTGAGCTCATGGTCTTTGTAACTGAGAATATAGATCCAGAAACAAGAAAAGCATTTTTTGACTTAGCAAAATAGCTTGACATATTTTATTTTTTTCGTAAAGTTATAAAAAAACTATTATGAGAAAATATTGGTACTTTACTGCTAATGTCAATGTACATTCAGGGGATTTGTCATATAAAAACCAGCGAAAGGTCTTTGGCAAGGTAGTTGGTGATAATAAACTTTTCCCTTTTATGAAGGTAAGAAAGTTCTTATCAAATGGAAACTTTTTTACTTCTGAAGCTCAAAGAAAAAAATCACAGTATAGATTTTTTGCACATCCAGATATATTATTTTGGAGTGAAATTTCTAAAAATGATTATTCAGGGTATTTACAATGCATTAAAATTGACTGAGAACACAATCATGAAACTAGCTAGAAAAATTCCAGCTAGTTTTTATTATTTAAATGTACAAACAGAAACTCTTGCAGGACGAAGTATAGATTCTCCTAATAGAAAGCCTTTCTGGTGGACCTTAGCCACAGTATGATCTAGTTTTTTATCACTTGTCTCTTGCTCCTCTACCGCTTCATGTTTTGCCGGATCAAAAACGTCTCCAACTTCTCCAAAAATTTTTAAATTATGAGATTCAAGTGTATTCATGAGTTGTCCGTAGATGTATTCAACCCCTGTTCTCCATGCAGGATCTACTTTCTCCCAAGCTTCTTTATTGCTCATAGCCATGAGAAAGCTATCAACCGTAGGCAGGAGCTCCTCTATAAAGCTTTCTTCTACTAAAGTACGCATTCGCTTCTTTTCTTCATCAGAGTTTTTCTGCAGGTTGGCATAGTCAGCGCGAGCACGTTGCCAGCCATCAAGATATTCTTGCTTTTCTTTCTCTAAGCCTTTTATTTTTTCTCGTAGTTTTTTGACTTGGTCAGTACCTGAGAGTTCTGTACCATCTTCATTTGCCTCAACAATTTCTTCGTCAAAAACTACATCGTGTTCGTCTTCCATATGGCGATATTATACAGAAAAAATGCAAACAAAAAAGTCCCTTTCGGGACTCTTTGTTTTAACGCTTAGACCACTGTGGACTCTTTCGAGCTTTCTTGAGACCGAACTTGCGTCGTTCTTTCACTCGAGGATCACGTTTTAGGAAACCTGCTTTTTTGAGAGTGCTCTTTTGAGACTCATCTTCTTTAACTAAAGTTCTAGAAATGCCGTGACGAACAGCCTGAGCTTGTGAAGATATACCACCTCCACTAACCTTAACAGAAACTGAGTAGTGAGCCTTACCTTCGCCTACTGTAAAAGCATCAGTAACAGTCTTTTGTAGAGCTTCAGTTGGGAAATAGCTAGCTAGATCCTTTCCATTGATATCATAAGTAGTTTTAGTAGAAGCACTCATGCGAACTCGAGCAGTAGAAGTCTTTCTTCGGCCAATACTTTCTATGTAGTTTTTCTTTGTTTTTTCCATAATCAATTATTCAAATTTATTCTGTAACTATCAAATGCTTCATCAAGTCATTTTGAAGTTTGTTCTTTGGAAGCATTCCCTTTACTGCTTGAGTCAGCACTTCTTTGTAGCCTTTTGTGCTTACAACATGGGCCATGGTTGACTGCTTTAGTCCACCTGGATAACCAGAGAAAGAATTGTATGTTTTCTCAAGAAGCTTGTTTTGGTTTGGGATAACAATTTTTGAAGCGTTTGTTAGTCTAACTGTTACTCCTGGTGTTGCGTTTTTAACAAAAGAAGTAGTATTTTTACCCATTAAAAGAGATGCTACCTCTGTAGCTACTCGTCCTATTGATTTGTTTGTTGCATCTACTGTGTATTCCATATTTTTATTTTACAAATTCGATTACTGCCATTTTACTAGCATCACCTTTTCTTTGAACTATTTTGGTAATACGTGTGTAGCCACCAGATCGTTCTTTGAAATTTGGAGCAATATCATAAATAAGCTTATCAACCACTTCTGTATTGTTGTATAGAGAAGACAAAAGAATTCTTCGGTTTGAAAGGGTCGGGTTCTTAGCCTTAGTAACCATTTTTTCTACTTTTGGACGTAATTCTTTTGCCTTAGCTTCGGTTGTAAGGATACTGCCATGCTCAATCAAAGAAGCCACCAAACCCTTAAGGAGGGCTCCTCTTTGATTTTTACTTCTTCCAAATGTTCGGTTAGCGTTATGGTGTCTCATATTAGAGTCTCTACAGTAGCAAATTAATCCTTAAGTGACAAGTTAAACTGTGCCAAAGCTTCTTTTATCTCAGTAATACCCTTATCCCCAATACCATCAATCTCAAGAAGGTCTTCTACCTTCTTTCGAGCGATACCTCCAACTGTGCGAATGTTCGCTGCTGAAAGAGCATTTAGGGTTCGAGTTGAAAGGCCGATAGTATCAATACGGTTTTTTAGTACATCAGTTACGTCCTCTGTATTTTCTTCTTCTGAAGAGAGTCCTGAAGAAGCTTTTTCTATGCTTGGTGAAGCTGTGAATGTAGATTGAACTTCTTCGATTATCTTTTGACTGTCTACAGAGATGATAGCAGCTAGTTGCTCTATCATTGTTTGAACTGATTGTTCAAGAGCTACACGTGGAGTTATTGAACCATCTGTTTCGATAGTCATACGCAAACGGTTGAAGTTAGTTTTGTCTCCAACACGCATTTCTTCTACATCATAAGAAACTCTTCGAATAGGAGAGAAAATAGCATCTAGAAAAATAGTTCCAATGTCTGCTTTTTGCTTGTGGTGTTGATCTCTAGGAACAAAACCAAGACCTTTTTCTATAGTTAGTTCTATAGAAAGGTTTGCCTTGCCTGTGATTTCACAAATGTATTGATCCTCGTTTATGACTTCAACTGCACCATTTGGAGAGATATCTTTTGCTGTAACTATTTTTGGGCCCTTAACTGATAGAGTAAGTTTTTGAGCTTCTTCTCCTGTTACATTAAAGCGAATATTCTTTAGATTAAGTAAAATAGTAATGACGTCTTCTTTAACCCCTTCAATAGTTGAAAATTCGTGAGTAATGCCATCTATCTTAACAGCAGTAACAGCTGCTCCTCTAAGAGAAGATAGAATAATTCTTCTAAGTGAGTTTCCAAGGGTGTATCCGTATCCTGGAACAAGTCCGTCTATCTCGTACACGCCCTTGAATCCTTCTTCAAGTACGGCTTTTGGTTTTGATGGGAGTATGATTGTTTGCTGGCTCATGGGATTTAAATAATACAATTATTTTGTAAATTTTGCAATTTTGTGTCCTATTAACGACTATAGAACTCAAGCACAGTTTCAAATTTGAGGAATTGCTCATCGTTCTTTGGCTTTGAAACTACCTCAGCCTGCATTTGTTCTGGTGAGAGTTTAAGCCAGTTTGGATAAGAACGGTCTTTCATATCTTTTACATAGTTTGTAAATAAAGCAGAACCTCTGCTGCCCTCTCGAACAGCTACGATGTCACCAATGTGTAGCTGTTGAGATGGAATAGTTGATTTTTTACCATTTACAGTGAAGTGTCCGTGAGAAGTCATTTGTCGAGCTTGTCTACGAGTAGGAGCAAATCCAAGCCGATAAACTGTATTGTCTAAACGCATTTCTAGTAGCTCGTTAAGTTTGTCAGTTACAGAAATACCCTTAACATGACTAGCTGTCTTAACATAGTTTTGAAGCTGACGTTCACTAATACCGTAAGTAAATCTAACTTTTTGTTTTTCTAGAAGCTGAAGACCGAATCCTGACGGTGCTTTAGGGCGCTTAGCATTTGCTCCACCTCGAACACTTTTTTGTTCAACCGCAGCAAATTTCTGTGTTTGACACTTTTCAAACACTCCTGATCCTAGTCTTCGACACATTTTGTATTTAGCAACTGTTTTCATATTTTATACTCGTCTTGGTTTCTTAGGCTTAGGTCCATTATGTGGAACCGGTGTTCGATCCTTGATTGACAGAAGGTCAATACCTGGGGCAACAAAGCTTCGGATAAGTGGCTCTCTTCCAGAACCTACACCTGTAACTACAGCGTGAACTTCTTTTATACCTATGGCTGTTGCTTTTTCAGCTAGAACTTCTCCTACTTTTGAAGCAGCAAAAGGAGTACCCTTTTTAGCCCCCTTGAATCCTAGAGATCCACTTGAAGACCAAAAAAGAACATTACCTTTTAGGTCACTAACCACTGCTTTAGTGTTATTGAATGTTGATTCAATAGAAAGCATGCAGGTAACAATCTTTTTCTTTGTTGAGCGTGAACCAGCCCTAGAGCGTGCTCCTGTATCAACCAATTGACCTTCTGTTGTTGCAATACGTTTTTTACCCATAATTATGTTTTACTTTCCTTACGACGACCTGAAGACATAGTATTTCGAACGTTGCCTCTAATTGTTCGAGAGTTAGTCTTTGTTCGTTGACCCTTAACTGGTAATCTTCTCATGTGACGAATGCCTCTATAGGCCTTGATGTCCTTGAGTCTTTTTATGTTTGATGCAATTTCACGCTTTAGGTTTCCTTCAATTGTCATCTCTTCGATGAGCTTTCGAATAGCGTTCTCTTGATCAATAGTTAAATCTTTTGATTTTGTATCTGGAGATACTTTTACTTCTTTAAGCACCTTAAGAGCTGTAGCAGTACCAACGCCATATAAGCTGGTTAGCCCGATATCAAGACGCTTTTCATTTGGAATGGTTATACCTAAAATACGCATATTATTGTTTTTGTTTGTGTTTTGGATTTTCGCAGATAACTACCAAATGGCGATTGCGTTTAACAATCTTACACTTGGAGCACATCTTTTTAACTGTTGATCTAATTTTCATGAAAATAAAAAATTGACGCTACTGCTACTTTAGCGGGGCTATTATATACTATTTATATTCTTCTGACAATACGTCCTTTTCCCCCGTAAGGATCTTGCAAAACTTCGACAGTATCTCCGACTAATACTTTGATACGATTTAGTCTCATTTTTCCAGCTAAATAGGCCACCTGTAAGTCGCCATTTTCTAGCTCTACTCTAAACATAGTATTTGGAAGGGCTTCTTGAATAACGCCCTTAACAACGTTTTGCTGATCTGTCATGAGTTACAAAATACATAATAATATATTCCTTATTTTGGGTCAATAGTCTATAGAGTTTCTACCTTTAAATATCGCTCTTGTTTAGGAAAAAAAGGTGCCCAAAAAGGTAACATTTTAAATTTTGCTGTTTCTATTTCACTAAAGTTGCTTATAACACTGTCAAAAGACTTTCTATTTAAGCCCATCAAACTTTGTTTTATACGCTCTGGAGAAGCTTTTGGAATAACAAATCCCTGACCAGAAATTTTTAAGCTTATACTTCCTGGTGGTGTTTGGGAGTTTGCCGGAATAGCGCTTTCTGGAACTACTGAAAGTGAGGTTAGGTTTGGAATACTTATGTTGGTGTATGACTTGTCGCTTAGAACCTCTTTAGCAATAGCTGATTCAAATAAACTCTTGGGTATCAAATATGAAATCATGGTACCTTTGATTTTGGCAGTAAATTTAACACCTTCCCCCTCAAGTTTTAAACTATTTGAATCTATAGAAATAAACTGAAGATCTGGATAAGTAATAAGGTTGTTTGGTATTTGGGCTCTTGTTTCCCTCTTTAATCTCTCTGAGAGCTGTGTTTTGAGTGATTCTATAAGAGCTGGGCGCTCAGCATCTGATACTGTATGCATCATACCTGATTCACCCCCAGATATAGACCCAATACTTCTAGCATAAAGTTGAGTTTTTTTAGCTCCTGTATATCCCGAAATGGAAAATGATATACCGGTGGAGTTTGAGCTTGGCCCAGTTTCACTAGCTATTATGGAAACTGTGTTAGATGCTCCAGCTGTTTTTTTGGATTTACTATCAACTGTATAGCCAGGTATATTGGCAGTTTCTTGAGTTAAGTATGTCTTACCATTTGAACCTATGATTTTTGTTCCACTTTTAAGAGTTACAGATGTTTTTGAGTATTCATTTAAAAAGACAACTTCGCCCTTTGCTTTTCCTTTGATATCAACTAGTTCTGAGCCAAATATCTCTCTGTTTATTTCAGAGTTAACAGTCATAGTTTGGAAAGATAATCTGCCTTCAGTGCTTTCTTTTTCGTGAGGTATGTCTATGACAACACTTTCAATATTAAAAGGTATATGTCTTTCTTTGATAATTATTTTTGCTCTAACCAAGTAAATACCACT
Organism: Minisyncoccia bacterium; assembly: GCA_039809205.1. GTDB lineage: Bacteria > Patescibacteriota > Minisyncoccia > Phycocordibacterales > UBA9973 > UBA4124. The sequence continues at coordinate 8,070 of JBDHUQ010000003.1, forward strand.
GATGTATATAATGGTAACCACTAAAGCCAGCAACCCAAAGAAAATTATTCTTCTACGTTTTTTACTTTTAGGTTCGGCAATGATCAGCCGCTCTTCTGTTTGAGGTTTTGGATCGTTTTCGAGCTTGTTATTTTCCTTTCTAATAACGTCGTACAATTTCATGACTAAATTGTACTATAAGAGTCGAGAAGCAAATAATGTTCCTGTGCAAACCGCATCATCTATCTCCTCGGGGTCTAGAGAAGAAATATCCTTCGAAAACAAAGAGGAATTTAGAATCGTAACGATTACGTTGCTTGACCCAGAAGAATGTTTTATAAATTCATTTTGTTCAATGCATTTTTTAAAGAAGCTTGAGAAAGGAGAAATAGAAGAAATATAAATATTTTCTGGTAGTTTTATAGAATATGCATTATTTCCAATATGGGATTCTAATTCTTTATTCCAAATATCTCTAAAATCTTCAAAAACCTTTTCAGTGTTAATGGTCATTTCTGCACTTAGTTTGCCTAAATAAAATGTTTCAATGAGAGCTCTAGTTTCCTCTAGGGTTGAATTACTATTTAGAGCTAGTTTTCTATAAAGCTCATAAAACCCTACTGGGAATGAGCTTTGGTAAACAAATAACTCATTTTTTACAAAGGCTATATCTGTCACCTCTTCTCCAATATCTAGAATGAGAAGTTCTTCTGGTGAAGTTAGGAAATCCCTAAGAGAAACAAAAGAGGCGTATGAACTAGTACTGAAAGCAATTTTAGCTCCTGAATAACCTTTATTTAAATGGTCCTTAAATAAATCAATGATTTGTTTTGGAGAGATAGTTATAACCAAAGAAATTTCTAGGCTAATAGTTTTTTTACCGAAAGGGTTTCTAGTTTTATAACCGTTTAGTTTTATCTGAGAGATTTGTTTTTCTATAATAACCCCCTCTTTGCCCATAGGACCAAAACGCTCCATATCGTGCGCTATCATGTAGGCGACTTCTTTTTCTACTAGAGAGTCTATTAGCTTTTGGTTGCAGACAAATTGGCTATTTTTACTATAAACAATGTTTCTTGTTTGTGAAATAAACCACGGAGAAGAAAGAAGTACATGGATTTCTTTTGGTTTGTGGTTATCCGCTTTGTGTAGTTTTGCAATAACAGCATCCATTTGCTCTAAGGTGTTATCAACAAATCTTTTTATATCTAAATCTTCTTTTGGTTTAGTAAAACTTCTTGAACTTGCTAGTAATGAAGCCATAGAGTGTTGGTTGTGACTTTTGTGTACAAGAGCATGTGCTCCGGCTACTGAGCCAGAGCTTATATCAAATACAGCGATAGGTGTCATCTTTGTGAGAGACTTAGACATGTTTATATATTATAACACTTAGTTTAAATAAACTCTCTTGGTTTTTTTTTGATTTATATCAAAACTGCCTTGATGCGTCTTACTCCTGCAGAGGAGGCTTCTTCTTTTTGGATTTTGAACGTTCCGAGTGAGCCGATGTTTTCTACATGCGGGCCACCACAAAATTCTTTGGAAACAACATCTCCACTTTCATCCTCTATAAAATACACAGAAACAACATCAGGATATTTAACACCGAATTCCATTTCTGCCCCAATCTTTTCTGCTTCAGTCTTTGGCATATCACGTTTTATCACCCTTAATCTTTTTGAAATCCAATTATTTACCTTGCTTTCTATGGCAATTTTTTCTTCTTCTGTAAGCTTTCGATCAAGATTAAAGTCTATACGTAGCCTTTCCTCGGTAATATTTGAACCTCTTTGGTGTATATCTGGACTTACTACTTCTTGAAGAGCCTTAAGTAAAAGGTGGTGTGCGGTATGAAGTTTCGTAGTCTGCTCGCTCGTATTGGCAAGGCCACCTTTAAATTTTTGTTCTGAACCGGCACGTGAAGCTTCTTGATGAGCTTTCATCTGTTCGTCAAATGCTTTTCTATTTATGTTTATACCTCGAGCTTGTGCTATTTCTTCAGTCACTTCAATCGGAAAGCCATATGTTGTTGCTAAAATAAAGGGATCAACACCTTTCTCGAATTCTTTCAAACCTTGTTCCAAGGTCTTTTGGAATTTATTGAGTTCATTTTTGAAAATATCATGTTGTTCTCCGAGGCCACTTTGTAGTTCTGGATATTGATCTTTGTACTGTTCTGCAAAGAATCCACGAATAGTTATCAAAACTCCTTGTGTGAGACCTAGGTTGTCCGCTTGAACAACCGCTCGACGAATAAGTCGGCGCAAAATATAACCTTGATCTTTATTACTCGGTATTACTCCGTCAGCAATTAGAAAAGTAGCACTTCTTATGTGATCAGCCACAATGCGCGCGGATTGCAAGTTGTAAGGTTTTCTAGTGTTGCTATAAATAAAATCCATAACATGAGAGAACATATCGGCTTCATAGACATTGTTCTTGCCTTGAATAACCATAGAAATGCGTTCTAGTCCCGAACCTGTATCAACATTTTTCTGAGAAAGTTTTCCTATTACTTTGCCATCTCTCTTCTCATATTCCATGAATACATCATTCCAAATTTCAACTAACTCACCCTTACTATCAGCTTCTACATATTGTTCGTGTGTTAAATCACCGAGTCCTTTCTCGGTTACGTCATAGAACATTTCTGTATCAGGTCCGCATGGACCATTATCACCTGGGCTCCACCAGTTATTGGCTTTTGGTAAAAAGTAAATCCGATTTTCAGGTACAAACTTTTTCCAAATTTCTACAGCTTCTAAATCTCGAGGAGCATCTTCGTCTCCTTCAAATACAGTCACATACAGTCGCTTTGGATCAAGCCCTAAACCTTCTCCTTTTGATGTGAGGAATTCGTAGCTCCAAGCAATAGCTTCTTCTTTAAAATAGTCTCCTAGAGACCAATTACCAAGCATTTCAAAAAAAGTAAGGTTTTTGTTGTTCCCAACTTCTTCGATATCTCCCGTGCGAACACATTTTTGGCAGCTTACAAGACGGTTCCCGAGAGGATGCTTTTCTCCCATAAGGTATGGAACAAGCGGCTGCATGCCTGCGGTATTGAAAAGCACGGAAGGATCATTTTTGGGTACTAAAGAAGTGCTAGGCAACACTGCATGTCCACGCTTTGCAAAAAAGTCTAAAAATCTTTTACGGACTTCAGATGATTTCATAGCAGTACTTTATCACAAAAAGATTTAAAGGGAATGATTTGTCTGGTCGTCTTGGCGAGAGAATCTTCGAATTTGTTTTTCGATAAACCAGAGCACAATAAAAGTAAACAGAGTTAATGCTGTTGCCATAATAGCGAGAGAGTAGAGCCCAAATCCGCACGCCATACCAACTCCAGCAGAAACCCATAATCCTGTTGCAGTGGTTACTCCACTGACCTGGTTATCCTTGTGAAAAATTGCACCTACTCCCAAAAACCCTGCAGCTGCAACTATTTGGGCTGCAATACGCATAGGGTCAAATGTTTGGCCTACAAATCTTGAGGTTATTACTTGAGAAATGATAACAAAAAGAGCCGACCCCATAGAGATGAGAGTATAGGTTCTTACTCCCGCTGTTTTACCTGCTAAGAATCTTTCAATACCTAGAATTATCCCGAGACCCATTGCGATAAAAAGACTAACAAAAATATCGGTTCCTAAAATATTAAAAATGTGTTGCATATGAATATAATTATACTGTAACTAATTAACTTTATCTATGATCGCCCCGCCAAAAAGTTTATTCTCTTGATACAAAACCAAAGATTGTCCTTCCGCTATAACACCTTCATATGAAAGTTCTACAGTGTTTTCATCAACGACTTTTACAGGAATTAACTCACCGTGATAGCGAATCTGTCCTTCTAGTTCCCCTTTGGGCTTTTCTAGCCAAGAAACTTCTCTTAAGGTTAGTATTTGCTTCTTATTCTGTGTTTTGGCTTTAGGATCATGAGAGACGACCAGAGTATTATCTTCAATTCTTTTTTCAATAATATAATATGGCTTTTGATCTGTTTGTTGCTTTGTAATGCGAAATCCATGCCTCTCTCCGAGGGTATAAAACCAAATTCCGTCATGCCTGCCAACTACCTCTCCTTGCTCATTAACGACAGGTCCATTTTTTTGCTCTATATAATGAGAGAGAAATTCTTGCATATCAACATCTCCTAAGAAACAAATTCCCTGACTATCTTTTTTCTCACTAGTAAAGAGTTTGGCCTTCTCTGCAATTTTTCGAACTTCTAATTTCTGCAAATGCCCTACTGGGAATAAAATGTGTTTGAGTTCTTCTTTTGAAAGCATCCAGAGAAAGTATGACTGATCTTTTGAAGTATCAAGTCCCTTCATAAGATTATTGCCGTCAGTTTGGGCATAGTGACCGGTTGCAACATACTCTGCACCATTCTCTTTAGCATAGCTCCACATCGCTCCAAACTTGATAATGCGATTGCAAAGCACATCTGGGTTGGGAGTGCGTCCTGCGCGGTACTCAGCGATCATATAGTCTGCTACGCCATTTTTGTATTCCTCCTCAGCATCAAGAAAATGAAATGGAATATTAAGGCCAGCACAGACTCTCATAGCATCTCGTTTTTCATCTACCCAAGTGCAAGGTAGCCAATCTGGAGACCAGGTTTTAACAAAAACTCCATGTACATCGTAACCTTGCTTTTTGAGCAAATAAGCAGCTACAGAGCTATCAACTCCGCCTGAAATACCAACAAAGATTTTAGTTTTAGTTTTCACAAAAATGATACTACCATAGAACCTATTTTAAGTTCATTAACTTTTTGAACACCTCATAAAGGGCATAAGCATCTGCAAAGGCGCTGTGGGCTTTTTTATTCTCTATGCCGTATTTTTCACATAGGGCTCTAAGCGAAAGCTTGCCAATATCGTCGTTGGTATGAAGTATTCCGAATGCTAAAGAAATAGTATCTAATTTGTGATAATGCATTTTGTTTTCAATATTTGTTTTTTTGAATGCTTTTTCAATGAATCCATAGTCAAAAGTAACATTGTGAGCAGCAAAGACAGCCCCATCTGTTTTTTTGGCAAATTCCCTAATAGCTTCTTCTAAAGAAACAGCGAATAACCAATCGGCTGGGTTGTATCCATTTATTCGAAGAGCCTGTTCTTCTGCCGTCTCTATGTGATTAGGTTGAATTTTAAGATCTAGTTGATCTGAAACAACAAGTTCTCCGTCTTTCATTTTTGCTATAACAACAGCCAGTTCAATAATCTCGTGATTATCTCTATCTAATCCTGTCGTTTCAATGTCTACAAAAGCTATAGGTTGGTTTAACATGTTATTTTCTATAAGTATTTTTCAATATTTTTCTTATGTTCGGCATAAGTTTTGGCGTAGTGAATATTACCATCTTTATCATGTAAATAATAAAAATAGTCTGAAGATTCCGGATGGATGGCAGCAGTAATGGCCGCAAGACCAGGGTTATTTATTGGTTTGGGAGGCAAGCCTTTGTTTATATAGGTGTTGTAGGGAGACTTTATAGCAAGGTCTTTTTTGGTTAAATCTTTGCTTTCTTTTCCAAGTAAGTATAAAAATGGAGCATCAACTTGAAGAGGAATTCCGGCTTCTATACGATTCCATAAAATACCAGAAACCAGCTCTCTATCATTTTCCCCTTTTGCTTCCTTTTCGATAATTGAGGCCATGATTATTACCTCTTCAAGAGAGTGCCCAGAAGATTTCATGTCTTCTTCCAATGGTACTATCTTTTTTTGAAAATTTTTTTTAAGAGACGAAACGATTACATCTGCCGTTGTTGAGGGAAAAAAGTTGTAAGTGTCAGGGAAAAGATATCCTTCTTGCCCATCGGCTAAAGATAAAAAGAGATCCTTATCAAACGAAGGAAGCGTGGCTGACAATCTGTCTGCCATTTCTTTGTTTGAAAAACCTTCAGGAAAAGTTATTTTCTTTCTTTCTATGCCAAACTCTTTTCCTGTAATACGCATAGCTATTTGAAATACAGAGACTGGTTTGTCAAAATAATATTCCCCTTCGCTAATACTAATATCACTACCAAAAATCATAACTAACATTTCAAAAGTTCTGCGGTTATTTATCGCTCCTGCGTCGTAAAGTTCTTTAGATATAGAAAATAATGTCTGGCCTTTTTCTATAGTTATTTTGTACGGGGCTTTAAAGTTTTCTGACGGTAAGATTATCGAAATAATAATTTTAAAAAAAATATAAAGAATAGAAAGAGCAACTAGGAATATTCCGAGACGTCTTAATGCAAATTTATTTTTATTTTCAACATCCATAACTATATAGGAAGATTAACAGGAGGCTCAGCTTTTTTAGCCTCAATTCTACTAAATGTAGGTGTTTCAGAAACTCTACCTGGTAGATGAAAAATGGTCGCCAGCTCTTCGGTGTTAAGTATAAATGGCTTCTTACTTTCCTTTGTTGGATATGTAAAATATGAACCTAACTTAAAAAAGTTAAAAGAAGTTCCGCCGTAAAAGTACTTCCTGCTTTTATAAGCACTTAAAATACTTGATTTTTTATCGACAATTTTATTACCAAACAAATCTTCCCAAGGATATTTTATAGAAGTTGCACCATCAGGTTTGAAGCCATTTAGCTCTGGAGAATTATACTGCCTAATACTCCCAGTTAATCCGCCAATGTTGTTCGGATTAAAGTTTTCTTTGTTTGCTAAGTAAATCATACGAATACCAGTATCAAAACCTAATTTCGTTGTTGAACGTTCTATAGCATCTATAACCGCTATTTGAGCTTTACTATTAAATGAGCCTGGAACAACCTTTCCTTCAGCATCTTTTTCTTTTAATTCGTCTTTAAGTTTTTTAACTACTTCCTTTGCTTTGTCTACCCAGCCCTTATTTTCTTCTTTCCCCTCTTTGTTTTTTATAGCAAAACGTTTTGTATCAGGGCGAATCAAAATTTGCATCCATAGTTGTTCGCCTATACCTATAGAGCCAAAAAATTCTATTAGAGGTGTTATGGGGTCTATGATTTGTTGTTGCTCTTCAGGTTTTACTGCTTTATCTAAACCGTAGTCTACATATGTTCTTATAGGATAAGGATCATCCTTAGTCAAAACTAGATTACACCCCCAAAGATTAATAGGACCATCTTTGGTATAAGAAGGAACCTTGGTTGAGTAATCTTCTGCTTCAAATATTTCTGCCTGAGGGTATTGAGAATATATTTGAGTCTCTATTATTTTTTTAAATTTCTCTGGTGTCCGAATAAAAAATCTAACGGATCCTTCAATAGAGACTATTTCTAAAGAAGAGTGTAAAGATACTTCCCCTTTCCAGTATTTTGCATACCAGCCATCACCTTGGCCACCTGCGTAAAGAGCATTTAAGACAAGCTCCATAGCCAGTGGTGTTTTCGAGATTTCTTTTGGAGGTTTTATTTCTATAAGCGTCCACTTTAAACCTTTTATAAAAAGAGTTTGTACGTAAGTAATCCAAAGATTCCAAGCAATTATGGCAAGAATAGGTACAGCAATAAAAACACCTATCTGGTCAAAAATAGAAGTAGATGTAATCGTGCTCTGCATGCAAGATATTATATCATTTTAGTTGTTATCTTCGAACAAACTTAAGTGGAATTCTTACAGAAATAGGTTTTTCTGGTGTTTGAGTTGCTGGTACTAGTATTAAGTAACCAGTTCCTGTTGGATTACCTCTTATTAAAATATCTATATCAAAGTTTGGACTGAAGATGCTCGAGTTGTTGTTTTCGACTGTAATAAAATCTGAAACTGGTACGCCGCTCCCATCTACTATTTGAGCATATAAAAGTTTGTTGCCATCTGCTTTCCAGTTGCAACCATTTATAAGTCCGGAAAGCCTAACATTGTAAGAAACTTTTTCTTGTGAAAGTGGTGAGGTTATAGAAAGTCCGCAACGATTAGCAGAATCATTTATTTTAGGAGCTACCTCTTTTTTATCTTTTGTTGTAACTACTACTGGAGATATTGTTTTGCCAGTTATATTTGAAAGAAGCCCTATTGCTAGAACAAGGACTATTATTACTTCGAATGGTCCCCAATTTGATCCGCCTGGTGCATCTGCCATGTTAAAACTATTTTTTAGCTACTGTATAACGTCCATCTGTAAGCTTAGTGAAGTATTTTGGATTTTGAAGGTTTACTAGGATAGTATTTTTCTTTAAGAATCTTTCTTTTAGAACTCTATCAACAACCTCTTCTTTTGAGAGCGGGCCTTCTTTCTTTAGTATTTCACCTATAACGTCTCTAACTACTCCAGGTTTATATCCCCATTCTGCCAAGGCATAATACCCTCGTCCAACTAAAACAAATCTTGGATCTTTAATGAGTTCATTGTGTGTAGTTGCAACATGTGTCTTTCGATCAAAGGTGTCATGAATAGCCTTAGCTACTTCTCGGAAATGCATAGGAGAGCCATGTTTTTTCATCATTAGGTAGGCAAAGTCTTTGATACCTCGAGTCTTTACATTTTGAGAGTGTGATGGACCCCATTCTCCTAGAGGGTTTTTAGCAATTTTCTTTGAAATTGAAAGCCAGCGCTTAGCTATTTCTTCATTTTTGTATTGAGCAGAAACATCTTTAAGCTCGTTTATAAAACGAACAACTAAATCATTTTCTGAAAGTAAATCCTTATCACTTAGATTTTTATAAACACTGTGAAGTGCATCATGGACTACATTTGAAAGAGTTTCGTCTATTGTCCAACGAGGTTTGAAATGCTCATCTTCTTTAAGTTTTTTGAACTGATCACCTAAAACTAAATAAAAATGTATATGGTTTTTGGTTTGAGTGTCTTTTGAAACAGAAGAAAGAAAGTCTTCTTCATGTACCAAAGACCCCATAGAAACTATAAGATCTTTTAGTTCAGAAAATGTTTTATGTTCAGATTTAAATGTGTCGCTCTTACGAATAGCAGCTAAGGCAGCGTTTTCTATTTGACGGACCCTCTCTCGGGTAATGCCGTATTTTTTACCGATAGCTTCAAGGGTTTTAGAATCAACATCGTCGCCAAGACCATATCGATTGACGATAATATCATGGGCTCTGTCTTGAAGAGTGCCGAGCAATTTTTTTGTGACTTGTTTTGGTTTGAAGCTTATAACTGCCATAAATATTTATACTATTCTAAACATATAGATGTAATAACTTTATCATGGATATATAAAAAGTCAACAAATAGAATTTTTATCTAAAAAAGACTCTTTATATCCCCTACACTTAGGATAATCATAAGTCCTATAAGGACAATAAACCCGCCTGCATGCACTAGCCCAACTACCTTTTTTGAGAACTTCTTTCTAGTTATCCGTTCCAAAAGAACAATCAGAAGCCTTCCTCCGTCAAGAGCTGGAAATGGCAAAATATTAATAACAGCTAAATTAACTGAGATCATAGCAGTAAAAGCTAGAAGATAACCAAAGCCAATATTAGAAGCATTTTTTATTTCTGTAGCTAGACCAATAGGCCCAATCAAATCACCTGAGCTTTTGTTTCCTGTAACTAAATTTGCTAGCAATCCACCTACTGTTTTAAAGATAGTTATGGTGACACTCCATGTCTGCTTTACTCCATTAATAAAAGCTTTACCTAAAGAAGTATGCTCTAAAGAAACTTTCTCTACGCTTATACCAAGAGCAGTAACTCCATCTTTTTGTATAGGATTAACTGAGACAGTTTTCTCTTCTTTATTGTGAATATAGGTAATGGTTAGAGGGTCAGCAGAGTCATTTATAGCCTTTTTAAGACTATCAGTATCTATAGAGCCAATATCCTTATTATGTTTTGTTATTTTTATTATTGTATCGCCAATTTTTATACCTGCCTTGTCTATAGGACTGTCTTTTGTAACTCGTAAAACAGTCGGAGTACCACTTTCGCTAATAGTTGGGGTTCCTACAGCAAAAGAGCTGGTAAAAAGGATAATTGCTAGCAAAATATTACAAAGAACTCCAGCCACTAAAACAAAAGATTGTTTATACCAAGGCTTTGATTCAAATTGTTTTTCTATGGGAGCGCTCTCTTCAATACCATTTTCTCCAGCTATTTTTACAAAGCCACCAAAAGGTAGTGCGTTTATAGAGTATCTCGTTTCTCCCCGCTTCCAAGAAGCAATTCTTGGCGGAATGCCAAAGCCAAACTCTTCGACGGTCATGCCGCTTTTTTTTGCAGCAATAAAATGCCCCCATTCGTGCACAAGGACTGTAATCAAAAGTACAATGATAAAAAGTAATATAGTCATTTTTTAATTTAAAATTTCAGTTTCCTTTTTTTCAAAAAGAACTTCAAGAGAAGAGTTTGCTCCATCAACTAGTTTTTGCACCTCTTCTTTGGCACGGACAAAAGTGTCTTCTGGTAGCGCTTGATCTTTTAGAGACGAAAGAATTCCTTCTCGAGCTTTTCTAACCGTTATGCGAGCATCCTCAAGTCTTTCTTTTGCAATTTTTGCTAGCTTTTGCCTAGTTTCGCTAGTGAGGGCTGGAATGATAACTCTTACCCCAGCATCATCTACTGAAATAGAAAAACCAAGATTAGCTTCATGCAGGGATTTTTCAATTCCCTTGTTCAAGCTTTTATCCCAAGGCACTACTCTTAAAGTCTTTGGGTCCTCAATAGAAATAGAAGCAGTGTTTTTTAGTGGCTGGAGAGATCCATAACTTTCAACAGAAACACCATCAAGCAAAGCGGGATTTGCTCGGCCAGTATGAATTTGGGAATATTCTTTCGAAAGCCACTCTTCGGCTCCTTTTAGCTCTTGCTTAAATGCATCTAGGTTATACATACGCGAGATTATAACATACCTACAGCTCTCTTTTTAAAAAGAAAAGACGGCTCATGCCGTCTTTATTCCAAGTGCGATTTTAAAGCGATCCATCATTATTCGACTGCTTTTATCAGGGTATCTCCAAAACAAATAATAAGATACTGAGCAAAAAGGAATTATAAATCCCAAATACCAATCAAGGAGTGTGATGTGAAGCGCTCCAGATAAAATTAAGAAAGGGATTAAGACAATACTGCAGAGAAAGAAAGCTCCTAATAAAAAAACAAAGAATAATGTACCTATAAAAACTATCGCAAAAAACTTTACTGTATGGAATAGAGTCCAAAACAACGTTTTTCTTATGAATAGCTTCATAAAGATGTTTTGGCTTTATTTTATCTTTCTAGATTGACAGAGTCAAATGAGAATTGTAATGTAAAGAAAAATTTTAAAATGAAATACGGAATATTTGGCACATTCAGCGTGCAATTAGATGAAGAAAAAATAAGTGCTTTCAATGTCTTAAAAGAAGGATTCTTTTCAGGAACTATTGTTGTTGATGACGAAGGTCAATTTTCTGGGGAGCTCGAAGATTCTTACGGCAAATCAACAATCACTGGCAAAATGGATGAAAAAGAAATTTCTTTTCAGAAAAAGTATTCTAATTCAAAAGGTCATACCTATGATTATTTTCTCTTGCGAAGAGGGCCTTTAATAGCTTGGGGAGGTTCCTGGAATTATCTCGGACCAGACTCAGGTAATGAGGGGCATAAAGGCCAAGCAATTTGCTCACTCTTTCTTGTAGGAGACTAATTTTTTAAACCCTGGTCGTATGATTAGGGTTTTTGTTTTTAATAAATCATCGATACGGCGTACTCCACGACTTGCTTTGTTGGCATATTAGCTTTGAACAACATGTCTTTTGCTTCATAAACAACGTTTGATTTATCAGGAGAAGTTCTGACGTGTTGTTCAAGTGCATCAAGGAATACTGTCGCTTTGGCTCGGCGAACAGAAGCATCTTCTTCGCTTTCGCTACTAAAATTTTCTTTTATATACTCTAGTGCACTTTTTTTGGAAGATAAGTAAGAGGGTGTTTCTAAAGATAAAACATTAGGGATTAGTCTCGCTCTTGAGCGAAAAGTTTGCGGTATCAGATAAGGATGAGGTGTAATAAAGACAATATAAACACCCTCGCTTGGTTCTTCCAAGGTTTTTAGTAACACTTCTGCAGCATCAGGAACAAAAACATCAAAATAAATAAGACACCAAGATTCAGGAGCCCTCTCTATATTAAAGGAAACTATTTTTCTAGCGTCTTCAATAGTAAATCTAGATAGTGAGTAATTCTCAAGATTAGTTGTA
>JBDHUQ010000004.1:0-18655 GCA_039809205.1 Minisyncoccia bacterium
CACCCATACCCATAGAACTTGCAGACATGCTTTCCATACTATGACCCATGGGTGCTATCAAAGAATACCCAAGCGGTTCCAGTTTCTTATTAAAAGATTCAGTGTTAGTTTTTGAACTATCAAAAACAATCTTTGCGTTCTCAGTACCATTGTTTACTGAAACATCTTCCACTCCATCGATTTTTTTTACTGTTCTTTCAATAATACTTGCACACGAAGCACAATGCATACCTTTAATTTTGTATATCTTTGGAGTATTCATAAATTATTTTCGCTTAAGCTGATAAACTTTTAAAATTTCTTTAGTAGCAACATCGACTTTGCCACTTTTAATTTGACCAACAACACAATGACCAAGGTGGCTCTCAAGGAGAATATCCTCAATACTTGAAAGACCTTGTTTTACGGCAGAGGTCTGGGTAATGACATCGATACAGTACTTTTCCTCTTCAATCATTTTTTGGATACCTCGAACTTGTCCTTCTATTTTTTTGAGCCTTGTTATGAGTTTTTGTTTATCTTTATGCATAATGCTATTATACCCCCTATGGGGTATAATAGCAAGTTTCAAAATGTCAGTCTACTAGAGTAATCTTTTTTTCCTTCAATATCAGCCTACTCCTCAAATGTCCCATCAGTTCACGCTTCTCCAGTGGCGTTCCTTCTCTCAGCACATACTTGGCATACTCTCTGGTATTCACATCGTCCTCATTGATACTGTATTTCGGTGTACCCTTGGTTGCGAGTCGTTGCAGTCTGTTAAATCGCTTGATTTCTTCTTCAAGCTTCACTCGCATGCCCAGTTCGTTGATGCTTACCTTATCAATCACTTTGAATAGCTCCTCAATCAGTTCTTCCTCTCGTATATACTTGTTCTTGCAATTCCTGTCTCTCGCCTTTGAACATGAGTAGTAGACATACTTGGCAGTCGTGCCATCCTTGAGTTCCTTGTATTTTTCCTGTGCCGTTATTCCTGATTCGCACATACCGCAGGTAAATAGTTTAGTAAATGCGAACTCTCGATTTTCTCTGACAATCCTATCTCGCTTCAGTTGTTCCTGTGCTTTCTCATATAACTCTTGAGTAATGATCGGCGCATGACTTCCTTGATACCAATTACCTGAATCTCTCGGGTATTCAAATGGTCCATAGTAGATTGGCATATTGAAGATACGATAAACACCTGAGAGCGTCAGGGGTTTATTCCCTCGAGTATAGAAATTCAAATCGAATCGTAACCAGTTGTATACTTTTCTTCCACTCCATTTTTCGTACACCACTTTCTCAAACATTTTCTTGATAATCGGTGCTCTATCTGGGTCTAGTGCAAGTTGACACTTCCTGTCCATCAATTTCTGATTGAGATATCCAAGCGGTGCCATTCCAGGCCAGAGTCCCATCTCCACTCTTGTTCTCAGTCCTCGCTTAACGTTAATTCCTCGATTGTCGTTTTCAAGCTTCGCCTGACTTCCCAATATCATCAAGAGAAACTTCTCATTTGGATTGTTGCCGAATGTCTGTCCGAAGGTTCGTATCATATGCAATTTTCCTGCATCCATCAGATCCACAATCTTTCCCAAATCTCCTGCGTTTCTACTTATGCGGTCAGGTGCCCAAGTCAGTATTGCATTGAACTTCTCTTGCTTGAGTTCCTCGATGATTTCATTAAAGACTGGTCGCTGTCCTGTTTCCTTTGCACTATGGCTCTCACGCTTCATGGTGACCACTTCAAGCCCCTCACGGTCTGCCAGTTGGAGCATCTCGCTGATTTGGCTATCTATGGAAAGCACTTGTCGTTCCTCAGATTCTGTTGATTTTCTTGCATACAAGCAGTATCTAATTTTCTTTGGCTCGACTACTACTTTTGGTACACCTTGTTCTATGTTTGGATTTTCTATCTTCATACCTACATTGATGACGCAAATCGTCCTAGGAGTCCAGAGCTTCCCGAGTGGTAGCTGTTGGTAACTAAAATCACCCGAAAGCCCTTTATTTAAAGGCATTTTTGTGGTAAAATGATTAAATGGAATTTAAAGAAATACTCACAATATCTGTGACCATAGCTATCGCTGTTTTAGGGTGGCTTATATCTCTTTTCCTTCAGCGTAAAAACATAAAAGACCAACACAGAATTCAAGTTAGATATGATATTTATAAAGAATTTGTGAAATTAAGAAGAGAAACTCAAGATTCTATAAACAAATTAGGGGGTCATGCGTCTTCACCTTTTATATTGATGAGCTCAAGCATGATTCCATTTCAGGTTGGTTTAAAAAAAGAATACAAAGACCAATGGTTACCGTATTCAGAACAAGAGTGCTTATTCGAAGGTGAGCAAAAATGGAACTCCTTTGTAAAAAAACTTTACGACTCATATTTTGATTTCTCAAACAATTTTTTAAATGTAATGTATCTTACTGAAGATTGGGCTTCTCCATTAAAAAGACTTTTACCAGTTAAACAGATTTTTAATGAAGAAGTTCAAAAATTAAAGAAAAACATTCAAACAAATTTGAGTGTTTTACAGTCATATCCACAAACACATGGTCACGATTGGAGAAGTTGGAAACAAGAAGAAGCTAATCTGATTATTCAAAATATAGGTAATGATTCAATGTCAGTAGGTATGTATCTGAGTGACTTTATGGTTTTAGTACACAATGAATTACTCTCATCATACTTTGGACACAAAAGACCAACTCGCAAAACACTCGATAAGAAATATAAAGTACTTACAAAGAAAGGTATTATTGAAAATGTAGATTGGAAGCTGTTTAAAAAAACAGAATCAATGACAAATGATTTGATTACTTATGCCAAAAATGAACTTTCAAATCATTCTGACCAAAATGGATATATCTCACCTGAATATAAAAATTTTCTAACATCAGTATCATCTGGTGTGTGTTCAAACTGCACTACTCCAATTTTAGTCATGAATATGGAAAAATCAGAGAATATTTTTTGCTATCAATACGCTTGCGGGCATAGCTTTAAGGGAATATCTATACAAGAAACTATTACCATAAGAGATTTAATTAAAATAAAGAAATTTGATCAACTTTTGGGTAAAATTCGTACGATTGTACAAGGATGGAAACAAAGTGGTGATAAAAGAATCAAGGATGGGGTGGATTACTATATGGATGTAAATAAGGAAAATAATGAGTATCATCAAATTGTAAAAGACTATAAAACTGGTGAGATCCTTCATGAAGAACACGAACCACTCACAGCACATAAGATAGTTAAAAAATAATAGAAAAATTTTATGGATACCTTCGAATTACATAAAAAAATCAATATAGTTTTAGATGAAGAAGTTAGATCATACTCTGCAAAGGGACGCAGAGGAGGAGGTTTGGGTAGTATGAATATAGGTTTGCAAAGTGTCCCCAATAATGGATGGACTTCTCAAGGAGAAATACCCCAAATTTTATTCCAGAAAAGTGATAGAACTATCATTTCATCTCCAAATGCAGAAATACTTCTTAAACTTTTTTCATCGTTAGATCAATTTAATAAAAAAGATTTTGCAATTTATCTTACATCGCATTTAAGAAAAGATTCTCCTTATGCAAGTATCGGATATTTTATTTTTTATATTTTATACAAAATAGGAGAAACAATTGAGGCGTTAAAAAATGCTCGTCGTGCTTTATCTGGAGATGCTGTACATGGATATAGTAATTTAATCGGAATTCTATCTATGATTGTTTCAAGAGAGTATCTGGAAATTGATCAAAAAACTTATGAGGATATAAAACTCACACTGCTTGGAGACACGGAGCATGATTTCCAATTGAAAGAGAAAATAAATCTAGCATTATTAAAACATTTAGAAAGAGATCTCAATGACGTAAATCCTGAAATAAATACTGATCGTGATAAAGTTCTTAAAATTTGGGGAGAAAAGTTTACAACCCCTGAAGTACCTTCTTTAATAAAAGAAATAGACGATTATTTTCGTGAGGGAGAATTTAGTGAGTCAAAATTTGCTACCTGTATTGGAAGGATAAGAGTACTGCTCGTCGAAGTTTTAAAAAGAATTTCTTTAAATTTAGCCACTAAAGCTACCAAGTCTACTATTACTGAATCATCAAAAGACCATGCTTTTGCTCAATATTTAAAAGATAATAAATTTATTTCAGACGAAGAGTGGCAAATTTTAAAATCACTTTATAGTCTTTCTTCCGAAGAGGGAGCTCATAGTTCTGCATCTAAACGAGAATATGCTCGTTTAATAAAAAATATGAGTTATGAAATAGCCCTACTTTTATTAAATAGGTATAAAATCTAACTGTTGGTAACTCTACTACACAATAATCTAAAGCTAAGCTAAAGTATCAAAGTACCTCTAAAAATGGTATAATTTCCTTACAACTGAATCAGTAGCCTAACCCTCAAATAACCTTTGAGATATGGCGAAGTAAACCGCTACAGTGGCTTATGAAAAATAAAATAAATACTTTGTTTATATTTCTGCTACCAATTTTTATATTGGTAATTTTTGCATTTCCAAAAACTACATTCGCTTCTTGGTGGAATCCATTTTCGTGGTTTAAAAAAGAAGTTAAGGTTGAACAACAAATCTCAGTTCCTGTCATTCAAACCGAGGTAATTGTCACATCTGATAATAAGACTCAAAAAGATGTTAAAGAAGAAAAGAAAACTGTTTCTGTTATTAAACCCAAAAAAATAACTCAAGAACCACCTGTTATAAAACAAGAAACAGAAGTTAAGAAAGAAACTATCCTTGCTGTTGAGCCAATAAAAGAAAACTATAAATTAGAAGATGTTGTCAAAGAATGGAGACCAAATACTGTAAGAGTAACTTGCATAACGCTAGATGCTCAAGGAAATAAAAAATCATATTCAGACGGTTCAGGGTTACTGACGATGGATTTATCAAAAAACATATTTATTCTAACCAACAAGCACGTACTTTATATTAATGGCCATTTATCAGACTATTGCGATATATATTTCCCTGGAAATGGAGAGATATATAAAGTAGAAAAAACAGAAAGAAGCGTTTCTTCTATTGGAAAAGATTTGGCAAGATTAAAAATACTAAGACCTACTGAATATATAAAAGAAGTAATACAAAATTCAAGTAAAAAAAGAGACTGTAAAAATAAAACGGTAGATTTGACAGATGACATTGTTATTATAGGTTATCCACAAGGAAAGCCCAAAAATGATATTTCTTACAATACTGGAAAAATAGTTGGATATTTAGATGACTATTTCATTTCTACAGCAACAATGATAAGCGGATATTCAGGAGGTGTAGCAGTGTCTCTTAAAGGCAATTGCTTCTTAGGCACTCCTACTTTTCAGAAAAAGGATGATTTAACCAAGTCGCTCATTCTTGATATTAATAAAATTTAGTAACATGGATGATCAATCACAAATTATCGAGGCAGTAAGAGAAAGAGATATTGATTTACTCATTCTTGAAGAATTGTATGCTAAAACTGGATTTGAAAAACTTTTTTTAGAAGAAATCAAATACCCAAACTTTTCATTTGCAAAAGCATATAGAAGTGTAACAACAGCTGGACTTGGTGAGACAGATATTCAAGTAGAATTTATCTCTGATAACAAGAAACTTTTTCTGTTAATAGAAAACAAAGTTGATGCTGATTTTCAAGATGCACAATACGAAAGATATATGAAACGAGCTGATCTCCTTTCTGGTACTGATATTACAACTGTAGTTATTCTAGTTGCTCCCCAAAGCTACATACAAAATAAGAGTGAATTTGAGCACACTCTTTCTTATGAAAAAATGCAAGATTGGTTTGCTCAAAAAAATGATTCTCGTTCGTGGTATAAACAAGAGCTACTTCGCCTCGCGATAGATCAAGAGCGTCGTGGCTACCAAGCAATAAAAGATGAAATAGTTACTGACTTTTGGAAAAAATATCATTTATACATAACTGAACACCTACCTGAACTAAACATGCCAATACCGAAAGTAAGACCGACATCTTCTTCTTTTGTGTATTTTAATCCTAAATGGTTACCAAAAAATACTCGTCTTATACATAAAATGGAAAAAGGATATCTTGATTTAGAATTGAGTGGTCGTGCCTCAGAATATGATAATTTGATTACACAATATAGTAATTTGCTTAATGGAATGGAATTAGTTGTAACTGGTAAATCTGTTTGTTTTCGTATAGAAGTTACACCAATATCCTTTGAGCAAGATTTTGATAATCAATTAAATTCTATCGATCAAGTTATTGTTGGTATGCAAGTTATTAAGTCATTTTTAGCAACTGTTTTGAAATAGTTATCCACACCTTGAAATAAAAAGCATTTTTTACAAAAAGATCTTAAAAGTAAGCTTTTTTCATAAATCATATATATCACTATGATACCTTTTTAGGGTATTTTTAATATTTCTCAACTTGCTTTTCATTTTTCAGTCGTTCTATAATCCAATCAGGATAATAAATTGATTGACATAAGCAACCAATCTAAAAGTTTATTATCCAACAAGCAAAAAATCGTATGAAAAAACAAGCATGTGAACGCAATAGCGTCACTCGTTTGAGTTCGTCGATTTCTTGCATGGTGACCTTTGGGTCGAAAAGCCACTAAAGCAATTAATCTTCGGATTCATTACTTTAGTGGCTTTTTGCGTTCTAAATTATTAGTAATAATTATTTAGAATTAAAGTTATGATAAACAATCTTAAGATTGAGTATGTTTCAATTGATATGCTCAAAGTGAACGATAAAAACCCACGTAAGTGGACTAAGGAGCAAAAAGAAGCCCTTAAGGAAAGCATTATCAGATTTGGTACTGTTGATCCGATACTCGTAAATTCTCACGAAGAACGAAAAAATATTGTTATCGGAGGACACTTCAGACTTGAAGTGTGCAAAGAACTCGGATACAAAGAAGTACCAGTAGTATTTCTTAATCTAACTCCTGAAAAAGAAATAGAACTCAATATTCGTCTTAATAAAAATCTTGGCGAATGGAACTTTGACTTACTTGCAGAGTTTGATGAATCATTGCTCAGAGATGTCGGCTTTAGCTCAGAAGAAATAGACGATATATTCCCAACAGAAATACACGAAGAAGTATTCGATCTTCAGAAAGAACTCGACAAACTTGATATCGATGTACAAGCGAAGAAAGGAGAAATATACCAACTAGGAGATTCTCGAATTATGATTGGTGATTCAACCATTGAAGCAGATATACTCAAACTCATGGGCGAAGAAAAAGCTGATATGGTTCTTTGCGACCCTCCTTATTTATTAGACTATCTAAAAGGCAAAGGTAGAGGTAAAGATGGTCCAACTGTTGGATTTGGTTCAAAGAAAAATCGTAGATATCTTGAAACTGATGTCTTGCCTGACAACTTCTCTAATCTATGGATGGCAAATGTTGCAAAAGTACAGAAGCCAAATTTCTCAATTATTATTTTCGAGAATCCAAAGAATCTTCGTACCATCTGGAATGCTCTTGAAGAACACTGGAAGTACAGAAACACAATTACATGGCATGTACCAAATCGCATGCAAGGATATTCTGCTTCAAATAAATTTTTCAACAAAACAGATATCGCACTCGTTGGTTCTACAGATACCGTCATGTTAAATCTAGAACCTGAAGATCCACTGTTCCAAAATGAATATGAAAATGCTCTATTTGCAACTTCTGGTAAAGCATATTTTGAAGGATACGAGAAAGGTAAAAAGATTTGCCCAACTGACTTTATTGAACACATCGCCGCAGACAAAAAGTCTTCTGGACAAGAAATTATATTCGGCACAAAACCACTTGAGCTTTTGATTCCATACATAAAAGTACTCACAAAACGTGGAGACCTTGTACTTGAGCCATTTGGTGGAAGCGGTTCAACACTTATCGCTTCAATCAAGCTCGGTAGACGCTGTTTCGTCATGGAGAAATCACACATCTATGCTGAAGTTATTATGCGACGCTGGGAAAAAGAGACTGGGAAAAAACGAAAGAAAATTAACTAGTCATGGCTACTGCAAAAACAATACAAAAACAGAAAGAACTTCTGTTAGGACACTTGCGTAATGTTCCTATAGTTGAAATGGCTATTAAACGAGTCGGTACTTCTCGTGCCACTTTCTATCGTTGGTGCCAAGAAGATGAGGAATTTAAAGATAACGTTGAGAAAGCCAAGATTGATGGCGTGGAATATATTAATGATATTTCAGAATCTCAACTTATTTCCCTCATTAAAGAAAAGAAGTATCAAGCTATCGCACTTTGGCTCAAAAACAATCACACACGATTCATGTCTGAAGAAAAGAAAAACTTGCTGAATCGTACACAGAAGAAAATTGAGCTAAATGCACAACAAAAAGAACTCCTCAAAGAAGCTCTTGCTCACTTTAAATAGCCATGAAAAAGATGTCTAAAGAAGTAATAGAGGCAGTGGTCAATGACATTGCTGTTCGTCGAGCACTTGTGTATCAAAATCACGAGGCATTTTGCCGTATCTATCTTCAGAGACATATTACCCATGAATTCGCATGGTTCCACAAAGAGATGTTTCGTATTACAGAAGAATACCAACACAAAATAAGTGTGTTCATGGCATTTCGAGGTTCAGGAAAATCAACTATTCTGAACCTCTCTAATGCTCTGTGGAGTATTTTAGGGAAACATCAGAAGAAGCTAGTTCTCATTGTTTCAAAAACAAGACTTCAATCTCAGTCTCATTTCGACAATATCAAACAAGAACTTGAAGAAAATGAGTTATTGAAAAACGATCTTGGTCCATTCCAAGCAAGTAAAGAAGACTTTGGTGCATATACGATTGAGATACCCAAATATGGAGCCAAGATTATGTGCATTGGTGCTATGCAAAATATCAGAGGATTGAAATATCTTAACCACAGACCAGACCTTATTATTTGTGACGACATTGAAGATATGAATTCCTTTAATGACAGAAATGATATTGAAAAAATGTATAACTGGTTTATGGGAGAACTGTGGTCTATCGGGGATGAGAAAACAAACATTGTAGTTCTTGGAAACTTACTTCACAGATCATCTATTGTAATTAGTTTGTATAAAGCAATTCGTAAAAAACAGATGCCTGGAATTTTTAAAGCATACCCACTTCTTGATGATTGTAATCGTATTTTATGGACAGCTCGATATCCAACTATTGAATCTATAAAAGAGATTGAACGAGGATTACCTAAGCCAAGAATGTATGAAATGTATACAGTATTTGCTCGTGAGTATTTACTCGATATGTCATCTGTTCGTATCGATGAAGAGATGGAAGAAAAATTCAAAATGCCCATTACTCTTGGTGGTAACAGAGCAGAAGATTTTGAAATCACTGTACCAAGATGGGGTTTCGGTACTATCTTTCATTTTCCAGAACAAGAAGAACTTATCTATAACTTAGAGGATGACGAAGGCTATCCAAGAATAGAAATGTTTAAACAGCTTCAAGAAAAGTATATAGAGAAAGATCGAGAAAAACACCCTGAGTTGTATATAAACGAACCAACTACAAAGAAACAAGAAACATATGGTTTCAATGACTATCCTGATAGACCAAGTAGGTATTTAATCTAGAAAATTATATAATTACACATATGGGATTTTTTGATTTTCTATTTGAGAAAAAATCATCAACTAACGATTATTCAAAATCGATTTCTTTAAATACAAATAACCAACCAAAAGACGAAAGAAAAGCACAGTGTCCGGCATGTCATAAACCATTAAAGAAAATTCCTGGTGCTAAAACAAAATGTCCTCATTGTAATGAGTTTATGTATGTGAGAACAACAACAAAACAGATTAGACTTGTTGTTACTGAAGATGAAGCAGAAAAGATAGATGAGGAATGGAGACTAGAAATGGGAACACAAGATGCGTATCTTGCAGGAGAAAAAAGATTTGTAGATAAAAAAGAAAGTCTCAAGAAAAGATTTGGTGGTAAAGAGCCGTCTGATAATGATGTACAGTGGGGTCTCTTCAATGAAGACCTTATTGAACATATGAAAAATATGGACTGGGGTTTGTATCGAAATACTAAGTTTCAAATGGGAGACATGTTGCGAAAAGAAGGTCGACTAGAAGCTTCTCTTAAGATGTATTTAGAAGTTTGTTATTTTGATCTCAACGGTCCGAATAACTGTGGAGGTGTTATGCGTGACCCAGAATTTCTGAAAGAATTTCCTCCGTTTGACCCTAGAGATGGCAATGCTTTTCTTGCTCCTGGCGTTATTGATCTAATCCAGAGAATTATGAGTAAGCTTAATTTAGAGATAGAAAAGGTTCATTCAATGTTTATTGAGCATAACAGTAAGCTTGAGAAATCTATGCATTTGCCGGTTTCTGCTGATGTCGCTTGGAAGAAAGTTGAGGTTGAGCTTTTGAAAAAGTGAGACACAAATTGAGTCCATTAAAAAGTGTCTTATTATGTCTCATTTCCTGTAAATAGCCATATCTCTCAAAATGTAGCCTTGCGACCCACAAACCTTAATGAGACACGGTATTTTATGCTAGAATATCCTTACAAGGTTTGAACTCGTGGGTACTTAACCCGAGTACACCGCCAAAATCCCCGTGTTATAATGGGCACATGATATACATATTTTATATAGCAAGAATAATTTTCGGAGGATATTTTTTACTAAACGCATATAACCATTTTAAAAATCATACTGCTTTAGCTGGCTATGCAGGGAGCATGAAAGTTCCATATCCAAAAACAGCTGTTATTGGTACTGGGGTTCTGCTTCTTATAGGAGGACTTGGAATCCTATTGTGGTTTGCAGTACCAATTGCTGTTTTGGCTATAGCTCTATTTTTGATTCCTACTAGCTTTATGATGCATGCCTACTGGAAAGTGTCAGACCCAATGGCTCGTATGAACCAAAAGATTCAATTTCAGAAAAATATGGCAATACTAGCTGGAGCATTGGCCTTCCTTCTTCTTTTTTAAAATTATAGAACCAATAAATTGAAAATATGAAAAATAAGCTAGTAGGATTTACAGATTTTATTAGAGAACAAGGAGTTGTTGGACTTGCTGTTGGCTTTATTTTAGGTGGAGCAGTTTCAAAAATAGTCAGCTCTCTTGTAGAAAATATAATTAATCCTCTTATAGGATTAGCTCTAGGTAAGGTAGACCTAGCTGACAAAATGATACAAATGGGTAGTGCTACCCTTAAGTACGGAGCATTTATCTCAACAATAGTTGATTTTATCATAGTGGCAGCTGTTATTTACTTTGGAGTTAAGGCTTTGGGTCTTGATAGATTAGATAAAAAGAAAGAATAGTCTGTGTTAAACTAAATACATGACCACACTTTCTTGGAAAACTCTTGAATTTGAAAAAAAGGATCGTCACCCTGACTGGATTTGGACAGTCGGACTGGTTTCTCTTCTGGCTTCTGTTTTAGCTTTTTTCTATGGCAATATTTTCTTTGGTATATTTTTGATTATTGCTGGAGCGGTAACTATTATTTACGCCCTAAAGCACCCTAAGGAGCTTAATATTTCTATTTCTGAGGAGGGTATTTCCATAAATGAGTCCCTCATAATCTATAAAAATATAACTAGTTTTTGGCTTGACGAAACTGGTAAAGAAGCTAAGCTGTTATTGCTCGTAAAAACATCCTTTGTGCCAACCCTATCTCTTCCCTTGGTTGGAGTAAGTGCCAGCCAAGTAAGAGAAGCCCTGTTGCCCTATATAAAGGAGTCTGAGCTACGTGAATCAAGGAGTATTGCACTCTTTGATCGTATAGGTTTTTAATACCCCTCTCGTCGTTCAATGGATAGGACGTAACTTTGCGGAAGTTATGATGTAGGTTCGATTCCTACCGAGAGGACAAGTTATTTAGTTATTAATACCCGCCCATTTTTTTAGCTCTTCATATTTCACTTCCCCACAGAGCCATTTTTTGGTTTGATCGTCATAATAAAAAGGTAGCCCCCCACAGAGGTCACCCTCGTCACATTTTTTTACTAGTTCCATGTTTTCTTTGTTGTGCCAAACCTCCTTCCTTTGTATTTTTATATCAGGAAATTCTTTCATGAGACGCTCTGTGAGCTTAAGCATTTTTTGGCAATGAGGACATTCTTCTCCATAGAATTCGTATAGCATTACTTACATTATAGCAAAAAAAACACCCTAAGGTGTTTAGAAAATTTTTATATTATCTTGCTAAAGGCCTTCGAAGTCATCCTTGAGACCAAGGTGCTTCTCGGATATACGACCCAAGATGGTATCAGAATTTTTCATATACTATGATTTAGTTTCTAACAGCATAACACAAAAAGCGCCTTACGGCGCTTTTTGTTATTTACTTTCTTTAGCTATCTTAGAGAGTAGGGCTTTTTTACGAGCAGCAGTGTTTTTCTTAATAACACCCTTCTTCGCAGCCTTATCAATAGCACTGTATCCTTCTGCTATTGAATCCTTAGCCTCTTTCCATTTTTTAGCTAGAGCCAGTTTTTGAGTCTTTTTTAGACCTTCTTTTAGGGCTTTTTTTGTTTGGTCATTTCTTGCTTTCTTTGTAAGTGAAGAGCGAAGAGCTTTTTTAGCGTTTTTGGTGATTGGCATATGTGTGGAGACTATAACAAAAAGAGTCCAAAATGACAATAGTTTGGTATTATAAAGGGATGATATCCAGAATCTCCGGCGTAGTTTTAGAAAAGAAAGACAAAGAACTAACTGTAGATGTTGGCGGTATTGGTTATGGAATTTTTACCCCTCCATTAAGTTTTGCTGTGGGAGAAAAAGTTTCTATTTTTACTCATCTAGTTATCAAGGACGACGCACAGGAACTATACGGCTTTGAAACGGAAGAAGAAAGAGCGTTATTCAGAATTCTCATTAGTGTTAGCGGGGTTGGACCAAAAACAGCTCTGCAAATGTTGACTCTATATACATTGCCAGACTTGGTGCGCATCATTAAAGCTGGAGATGCTAAAGCTATTGCCCTAGTTCCTGGTATTGGCAAGAAAACCTCTGAAAAAGTGGTAATAGATTTAAAAGATAAAGTAAATAGTTTTGAAACATCAGAATCCAAAGCAAGTATCGATCTGGTCGAAGCCTTACTCTCTCTAGGATATAAAGACGCTCAAATAAGATCTGTTCTTATTGAGATAGACGCTTCCTTGCCTATAGAAAAACAAATAACTCTAGCCTTACAAAAAATTCAAAAATAATTATGCCAGAGCTTCCTGAGGTACAAACTACAGTAAACGGGATAAACCTAAGAACTAAAGGTCAGACCATAACCCATGTTTGGACCGATCTTGCCATCACAAACCCTATAAAACAATTTAAAAATACCCTAAAAGACGAATATTTCTATAAAAAATTTCAAAAGCTAGTTACTGGATCAAAAATAATAAAAGCAGAAAGAAGAGCAAAAAACATATTAGTCCATCTATCAAATGGATACACTATTTTGGTACACATGAAAATGACTGGGCACATGATGTATGGAGAGTATGATTATCTGAAAAAGGAGAACAAGTGGGTACCACATAAAAACGAAAGGAATGAGGCTTTAAGAGACCCCTACAATAGGTTTATTCATGTAGTTTTCTCTTTAAGTAAAGGTAAACACTTGGTTTTATCAGACGTGAGGAAGTTTGCAAAAGTCACACTTGAGAAAACCTCTGAGATTTTCGACTCTATCCATATTAAACATCATGGCCCAGAACCCCTAGAAGCATCGTTTAGTTTAAAAGATTTCGAGCAAAGAATTTCTAAGCGACCAAACGCCCCTGTCAAACTAACCCTTCTTGATCCAAAAATAATTTCTGGTATTGGCAATATTTATGGAGACGAGCTTCTTTGGGAAGCTGGGATACATCCACTTCGGTTGGTCAAAAATATTTCTAGTCTAGAGTTTAAAAAAATGTATATAGCTATGAAGAATGTCTTGCAAAGAGGTATAGATTTTGGTGGAGACTCGATGAGTGACTATAGAGATATAGATGGTAAAAGAGGAAAATTTCAGAATGATCACAATGCCTACCGGCTCACTGGAACAAAGTGTAAAAAGAAGGGTTGTAAAGGTAAAATACAAAGAATTTTGGTTGGGTCTAGAAGTGCACACTTTTGTAACGTGCACCAAAAATAATAAGCTATAATATTATTGTATGGGAGAACTTAAATGGTTTTTATATGCTTTCTTTGGTTTATGGGTTTTATGGCTTATTACCGGCGGACCTACTCGCTATGAAAATAGAAATAGAGAGCTTTTAGAGCAACCTGCGCCAATTGAAGGTGGCAGACCATATTCTATAGATGATTTAAAAAACAGATAACTATCTATCTAAAATCCGAAACAAAGCAACACCTCCAGCGACAGAAACATTTAGCGACTCCTTATCCCCTACCATTGGAATTTCAGCGACAGCGTCTGCTTTCTCTAAAATGGCTAGTGGTAAACCTTGAACTTCATTTCCGAGAATAAAAATGACCTTCTCTTTGGGGATTATTTTTTTGTAGTCTATTGAATTTTCAGACTGCTCTATAGCGACAATTTGATAATTCTCTTTTCTGTATTTTTCAATTAAGTCAAAAATATTTTCATACTGCTCCCAGGGAATATTTTTTTCAGCACCAAGTGCTGTTTTAGATATATCGCTACGTGGGCGACCAAATCTATCAATTGGCATTGGAGTAATAGTACTTAAATATATCTTTCTTACACCCACAGCATCACCTGTTCTAAATAGAGACCCTACATTTTGGGCGCTACGTATATCATGCAGTACAAGGATTGCTTGCATACGATACCCATGGTATAGTTTTTTTGCAATTTTGCAATTTTGCCTCATTAGCTCAGTTGGTAGAGCAGCTCCCTCTTAAGGAGACGGTCGTAGGTTCGAATCCTACATGGGGCACACTAAAACCATACTCCTTGATTGTGTTATAATTGATTATATGAAAAAAATCATACCTTGGATAATAGGATTAATAATTATTGGAGGATTTGTTGCTTTTCTTGTTAAAGAAGCTAATAAGCCTGGAAAATACGATAACCTAGCTCAATGTATCAACGACAGTGGAGCTAAGTTTTATGGTGCATTTTGGTGTCCTCATTGCCAAGCTACAAAAGCTATGTTTGGCAAAAGTGCTAAGCTTCTTCCTTATGTAGAGTGCTCTACTCCTGATGGTAAGGGGCAGTTGCCAGTTTGTACTGAAAAAGAAGTAAAAGGTTACCCTACATGGGTATTTCCAGACGGATCACGGCTTCAAGGAGAGCAAACATTGCAAGCCCTAGCTGATAAATCAAACTGTCCGCTTAATTAAATTATGTTTACTACTCTTGTAGCATTAGGCGTCATAGCTCTCCAGGTAACCATAGTTACTTTTATAGTTTTATGGGCAGGCAGATCTCCTTTTTTAAAATATATACATAGACATAGCAACGTAGCAATAGCTCTGGTGTTTATAGCCTCAGCGATAATTAGTATGATTTACGAATATGGTTTTGGTTATGAGCCGTGCTTATTATGCTGGTACCAGAGAATAGCGATTTTTGGCATAGCTCTTTTGTCCCTAACCGGAGATATTAGAAAAAATAAAACTCTACAAAAACAAATTCTTCTTTTTTCTCTCCTAGGCCTTATGGTGGCGATACTTCATAACTATATAGATTTAGTGCCTAGTGGTTTAGATATTTGCGGAACAGGACCTTCATGCCTAAAGAGATATATATATGAATTTGGCTATATTACTATTCCAATGATGTCTTTTACGACACTCTTGTTTGGATCTCTTGTATCGTTTTTCCTAATCAAGTACAAGCAAGCTCAGCCTAAGATATTAGCTTAAAATTACCTTCTCAATAGCCATATCTAATGGAAAGCCTTTTTGCCAAGCACTTTTATGGGCAATGATTAACTTTCTATAAATCTCCTGATACTCGTTCTTTTTACCTCCTGATTTATCTATCAAATCCCTAAGTTTCCAATACAAAATCCCGATTAAGGCCTCTGCTGGATGATCTTTTCTAGCGTTCTGATAAGAGAGCCAGCGATCTTTTTTGTTTGTAGCAGTTAAAGCATTGGTAACACTGAAAATATTACTCTTTGTTTCTAAGGATTTTGATTCTTTTTTTGCATGCATTATTGCTCCACCCTTTTCAAAAATTTTCAAAATCGGACTAGCGATGCTTCTCTCTTCTAAAATAAATACAGTGGGACTACTTGCCAACATTTTTATAAGCTCAATAGAAACCTCTGTCCCGTATTCTTCAACCAGATAACTTGCTTCAACCACAGGCAAACTTAAAGAAAAAAGAGACGGGTATAAGTATTGTTTTAGATCTGACAAAGTGCTTGTCATATCATCTAAAACAATCCTCTCACCTTTATATTTTGATTTTAGTTCTTGTTTTTTACTGTTTCTAAAATTTTTGTCTACCCCAAAAATAACTTCTATCATAGTACTTTCTTAACTGAAGCTTTATAAGACTTATAAGAATCTCCGTATCTAGACTCTAGGATACTCTCATGTTTTCTGAAAAAAACATTTGAGATTATATAGGCTGTTGCAGTAGAGAGGAAAAGGATAGCTGTTTGTGTAGCAAAAGCATAACCTAAAACCAAAATAAGCAGGCCAAGCTGCGTTGGGTTGCGAAGTATTCTGTAGGGGCCTCTTTTAAATGCCAACTGTCCAGTTTTCTTTTTTATTACTTCAAATTTGTAAGAAGTTACCTGTGCCCAAAAAATAAAAAGTGGACCAACAACAAAACAGATTATAGCCCAAAAGCTGTTGTGTGACACAAAAAAGTTCACAGGTAAAAATAATCCCAGGAATAAGCCTAAAGAACAAAACAAGAAATAAGCCAAATAAGATGTTGCTAAAACTCTGTGAACGGCCCCTGGTCTATCTTCTTTCATATCCATATTGTAGCACTACTTAAGTTCATCTAGCCGACACCCCGTATCTATTGAAACTGCAAGCGGAACAGATAAAATTGATAATTTTATAGGGGAATTTTGCATAACAGAGACCATAGTTTTTAACACTATTTCCTTTACTTCCTCTGCAAGAGATTCCTTAATCTCATAAACTAGCTCATCGTGAATCTGTAAGACCAGATGACAGTCATTTAAAATACCCCTTTTTTCCAAAGCTTCGTTTATTTGAATAATGGCGATTTTAATAATATCAGCCGCTGTTCCCTGAAGCGGAGCATTTGCTGCCATACGTTCAGCCAAAGATCTGATAAAAGGTAGCTTTGCATTAATAGTTGGAAAGTATCTTCTTCTTCCAAAGGCGGTTTCTGTGTATCCATGCTCTCTTGCAAAAGTTTTGGTACCCTCTAAATACGCTCTTATGGTTGGAAAAGCTGAGAAGTAATCATCGTGGAACTTCTGAGCTTGCTCTTTAGTGGTGTTCAGGTTCTTTTGTAAAGCCTGTACTCCCATACCATATATGATTCCAAAATTAATAACCTTAGCACTCCGTCGCATTTCTGGAGTAACTTCTTTTTTACTAACCCCAAAAACAAGAGAGGCCACTGAAGCATGAATGTCTTCACCTTTTTCAAAAGACTCTATGAGTCTTTGGTCACCTGAGAGCATCGCTAAGACCCTAAGTTCAATCTGAGAATAATCAGAACTTATAAAAACGAAACCTGGTGCCGCCATAAAGCCATGCCTTACCTCTTTTCCCCAACTCTCGCTTGCTGGCAGAGTTTGCATATTTGGATCACTAGAAGAAAACCTTCCTGTGGTAGTTCCATGCTGAAGGAATTTTGCATGAATTCTCCCATCTTTATCTTTGTGAGATAGAATACTCTCTACATAAGTAGAAAGTATCTTTTGAATTTCACGGTGTTCTAGTATAAGAGGAATAATAGGATGAGAATTTCTAAGAGACTCAAGGGTTTCAGCATTTGTCGTGAAAGCACCACTTTCTTTTCTTTTACCTTTAGTTTTGAGCCCAAGAGTATCGAACAAAAGACCAGAGAGTTGCTTAGGTGAATTTAAGTTTATTGAAACACTACATATTTTTTCAACTTCCCCTTCTATTTCCTTTAACCTTTTTTCTATCCTTTTTTTCATTTCTTCAAAATAAGGAACGTCAACCAAAATACCCCTTTCTTCCATTTTTTTGACTATTGGTATTAACGGCTCCTCGAGCTTTTCAAAAACTTCTAACAAACTTCTTTTTCTTAGCTCTTCATTTATTGTTTTCCAGGCCTCTGAAAGAGACTTTGTTTTTGTTTTTTGAAGTATAGTCTCATAGTCCGCATTGGTGTTTTCAGAATACAGAACCCAAAGTGCAATAGAGGTTTTATGTAAAAGCTCAGGGTTAATGTCTTCTTTAATTACATCTTCCTCAGAAACAGAAAAAATTTTTTTAATTCTATGAGACAAGCTTCTAAATTCATATTTCTCAAAAATTTCTAGTATTTTTTTAGGTTCTACACTGTCCATATAGTAAACTTCTGGCAAATTATATTTTATAGGTGCATCTCTACGGATTGTTGCTAGGGTTTTTGAGAAGAAGGCATCTTCTTTGTGTTCAATTAAAATATTAGCTAAACGAGGAGATATCCCAAGTTATACTACTTACTTTATATTTTACTCTAAGTCCCTGTAGAGCTGTTCAATTAAGCCAAATTTGGTAAGTATA
>JBDHUQ010000005.1:0-17877 GCA_039809205.1 Minisyncoccia bacterium
GTACGCCATAGGCATCATGTTTCTATAGACTCCTATTACAGAGGAGTCTCTATCTGTAACACGTTTAAAAAATGCACTGTCACAAACCGTTTCTAATATACTAGCTCCAGCACGCGTCATAAACAAAACGGTTGCGTATAGTATGACGCCTGAAGAGCTAAGATTGGCGAATAATATAGTTGCAGTACCCATAACTGTTAAACCTATGTACATTAGACTCTTTTCACCAAACTTATCAGCTAAGTGCCCTGTTGGATAGGGGAAAATAACAAACGGTAAAAGCATGATAGATAGGATAATCCCTAACGTTTTCCAAGAAAAACCAATTACTGATGTTAGATAAACAGGAGAATAAATAACCATGACCACAAAATACAATTGTAGAAGAAAATTCAGTAGGGTTATTTGTCTTAGAGGTTTATTTCTTCTAAGAACATGCAGACCATCTAAAAAGTGGCTTTTTTTATAAACTCTATCAACAAAGCCCCTTTGACCCCATGTTATTACCAGGAAAGTAATAACAACTACAAAGCTCGCTAATATATAGATACTAGAGAACCCAAATCTGGTTTCTAGGGTTGACGAGATAATAGGAGCACTAACCCAGCCAATATTGCCAAGAGTTAAGTACGCTCCTCTTATGTTTCCAGTTTTTGATTCTATAGAATAGTGCTCTAAAAATAGGTCTAGTCCATAAAGAACTACAGAGTTTAGGGAAAAATATAGAATAAAAAATGGCAATATAGATAAGCCTGATTTGGTGCTAATCAAATATAAAAGCGAAGCGCTTAGGATTAAGGCTCCGCTTGTATATTTAAGATTTCCAAATCCATTTATAATTTTAGGTGCGACACTGACAAACACTAAGGATAATATAGAAGCCAGGGTGTAGGTGATACTAATCAAAGATCCAGAGGCAAACTCTCCCAGCATACTAGAATTCACATAGGCCAGAAGGGCCATGTGAAGAGAGAAGAAAAACGATGCTAGAAAAACAAGTCGTATGTGTCTTTTCATTTACATACTTAGTATAACAGGAATCACAACAGGACTCTTAGCTGTTTTTTGGAATAAGTACTTTGCTACTGTTTCAGCAACTATATTTTTTACATTATCTAGGTTTGTTTGCCCGTTACTTACTTTATATGACTGTTCTACAGTTCGCTTGATTAGGGTTCTGGTGTGACGAAGAAGCTCTTGACTTTCTTTTAGGTAGACAAAGCCTCTTGAGATAATATCTGGACTTTTCTTTAGCATTCCAGTTTTTTGATCAACTGTTGCGATAATGACAAACATACCAGCATCAGCTAAAGCTTGCCTATCTCTTAGAACTACAGACTGCTCATCGCCAATAGAGAATCCATCCACAATCATAGGATTAGATGGGGCTTTTTCTTTTCTAACAACTATCTTTGTTCCATTTTCAACAATTTCTATAATACTTCCATTGTCTGGAACTACTATATTTTCTTCTGGCATACCAAGCTCCATAGCTAGCTCTTTGTGTAGTTCTAAATGATAGTGGTGACCGTGAATAGGGATAAAAAACCTGGCATGCATCTTGCGATGTAACCATTTGATATCTTCTTTATTCCCATGTCCTGTTGCGTGTACAAATTCTTCTCCTGGTGTTCTAAAGGAAATGATTTTGACGCCTTGTCTTGATAGACCATCTTTCATAGCCTGTACAGCACGTTCATTACCAGGGACAATAGAAGCTGAAAGTATTATGCGGTCACCCTTTTTAAGAGAGACTTTTTTAACTGATTTATTTGCCAAACGGTTTAGGTAGCCAAACTCTTCTCCTTGAGCTCCTGTTACCAGAATCAGAAGCCTATCAGGAGGATAGTTATCTATTTGATCAATAGAAACAATAGTATCCTTCTTAGGTTTTAGTAGGCCTGCCTGCATTGCTATTTCAAGGTTGCTTTTCATTGAACGGCCTTCAATAACAACTTTTTTGCCAAGCTCTTCAGCTATTTGAACAACCTTTATGAGTCTAGTTATGTGAGAAGCAAAAGCGGCCATAAAGATGCGATGATTTTTCTCGCGACGAAGAATACTTTCGATACCTTGGTAAACCTTTACTTCAGCTAGAGCATAACCCTCGTTCTCAATATTTGTTGAGTCTGTCATTAGAAGTAAATTGTTTGCGTTATCAAACTGTTTGTATTCAGCTTCTTCTTCTGCTGAGACAACACCATCAACTTGGTCGAGTTTGTAGTCTCCTGGAGTCAGGATGTTTCCATACGGAGTTTCAATAATGATACCCATTGAATCTGGAACAGTATGTGTTACTCCCCAAAATCTGACTTTTATTTTACCTAAGGTAACAGTTTGATCTTTTTCTACCTCAATGGCATTAAGTGGAGGCAGGTGAGGGAACTCACTTTGTCGCTTTCGCATTAACAAGATAGATAAGTTGCGAGAATAGACCGGAGGATTTCCTATACGAGAAAGAACAAGAGGCATACCACCGATGTGGTCTAAGTGCCCATGAGTCACCAGCATTGCTCGGATTTTATGCTTTCGTTCTTCAAGGTATCTGGTGTTTGGAATTACGTAGTCAATACCTGGGGTATTTTCGTTTGAGAAGAACATACCAGCATCAACAACGATGATGTCGTCGCCTATCTCAATAACGGTCATATTCTTACCAATTTCTTCCACGCCTCCAAGGGGAATAACTCTTATTACTCCTGGTGCAACATCAGGGATATGTGCAGTCTTTCTCTCCGCTGGCATAGCATTTATTTCATGCATTTCTACTTGAGGCTGAGCTGGTCGTCTTTTGAATTGATTTCGGTTGTTAAAAGGCTTATTTCTTTTTGTAAAAGGCTTTCTGTGGTTATTGCCAGCATTATTGTTGCCTGGCTGAGAGTTTTGTGAAATTTTGTTTGTTTGTTGTTCTGTCATAAGTTAATTATTTTTGGATAAACCAGTTCCAGACTCTATCTGTTCTCGTATACCAATTATTTATATACCTGAGAGTATCTCTTGGCATAGTTATAATTTTTGGAGTTTCAGCATTAATATCTTTTGAATTAATGTGAACTATTGATTTTTTATAGAGTGGTACAAGGCGTTGGTATCCGTCCGGAGTGTCAGATGAAGATGTAAGAACAAAACCATACTGACCAAGCTGTAGTTGATCATTGAAAATACCTTGATCAAAAACATTCACAGTAGAGAGTATACCAAAATCTTTTAGAGCTGTAGATAGAAGTTCTGCGGTCATAATGAGATCATCTTCTTTTTGAACAGCAATTGAGATTGTTGTTGGAGCCAAAGGTCCTACCTGGATCTTTTGGCTACTAGGAGTACTCTCACCAGAGAGAGGAATACCATAACCATTTTCTATTTTATCAATAATTGCGTTCTTGTCAATCTGTTCACCGAAAGAAGCTATTTTTTTTGCAGTTGAGGTTGTGCTTTGAGACTTGTTAACCATCAAAACAACATCTTTTTTGGTTGGGATTATATTTACTAAAAAATTCTTTTTTATAGAATTATCTACATAAGCACTGCGTAAGGCACTAGTATCAGTTATCTTTCCACTGTGTAATGCTCCTTGCAAGTCTAGCTGGTTTAGATAGCTATGAATTATAAGTTTTTTGATATAGGGTCTTTTTTCAAAAGAATGCTTGTTAGGTTCTAGGACCATCTCTGTTGGTAAGGTATTTATATAAGAAGTGTCTTTTAAAACAAAAGCTCCAGAGCCTATAGGCTTCATATTTATAGAGCTCTCTTCTAAGGCAGCAAGAGGGATTGATTCCCAGATCTTCTTCGGTACTATACCTAGAGATAATTTTTCTCTTAGGAAACTTGTTGATCCAGTTGTTGAAATGGCTATGGTTTGATTTCCTGTAGCTTCTATTGATATCTGAGACCAAGGACTTGTTGGGTTTTTTAATAACTCCAAAGACTTTTTAGTATTAAAAGTAAATATAACATCGGAGATAGTTAGAGGGCTTTTGTCAGAAAACACTAAGCCTGTTTTTAGGGAACATTCATACCTTTTTGCATCTGTGCTCACAGAGCAATTTTCTACTAAGGCTGAAGAAATGTTTCCATCAGTATCCTCCTTAACAAGCGGTGAGTATATAAGAGAGCTTAAGAGCTGATCGGTTTCGCTGGTGGCAAGTAGCGGATTAATAAATCTAGGCGAACCAATTACTCCTTCAATTACAGTGCCTCCGTAGTCAGGAACTTCTACGGTTAGCTTATGGCTGAGTCTCATAGCTAAGCTTAAAAACAAAGATATAACTAAAACAGAAAAAAGAAAGATAAATAATTTTAAAATAGAAAATTCAGAATTCAATAAATATTTGAAGTCCTCCTTTTTAGGAATTTTTTTATTTTTTAAAAATAAAAGAAAGGATGAAAAATATCGTTTCATAAAATAACTTATGCCCCTATAGAGTTTATCTCTATTGAAGAACAACAGCTGCAAGAGAGGAACCTGCGAATACTATAGCCACTATAATAGTTAGGATGAAGAGGAACCTTTCAGCACCTCTGCGTGTTTGAAGAAATGAAGAACCTTCTCCGCCCAGTGTGCTTCCGTTATCAGGGCTAGCCTTTTGAAGCAAAACTAAGATTATAAGTAATAAACTAGATGCTATTTGTATTATTTGTAGAGTATTGTTCATAATTTTACAAAAATCATTTTAGCATTATTTTGATAGAGATTCAACCAAGATACGACCTCTCTCTGATAGGTCTAGGGACGGTACTCCTTCTTTAGAAAGAGTAATCGAGGTTATACCTACCTTATAGTTTTTACTTACATTTATGTTAAATATAGCTGATATTCCTAGATTGCCCCTGGTCAAGAGTCTTTCATTGCCTCCAAAAAAGTTTCCGGCACTGTATATTATAGGTTTGGTTTTATAATATTCTGTCTTTCGAAGCACGTGCGGTCCTGAACCGAGCACGATATCAGCACCAGCATCTATTGCGATGTGAGAAACAAGTTCTACATTACCTCTATTTTCTGTTCCCAAGTATTCTTCTTTTCCTGGCACAAGGATTTTATCTGAACCTTCGGCGCCTCCATGGAAAATCAAAATTACCAAATCACTTTTTTCTTTAAGTTTTTCTATTTCAGATTTTATAAATTCGTAGTTAGTAATAGTAGATAGCGGGGGAGTAAATGCCACTCCAAGTACACCAACCTTTTTTCCGTTTACGTCTAAAACAATACTTGGCTGGATTTGAGAAATGTAAGGTATACCCATACTCTCAAGCACTGCTTCAGTATCAGAAAGACCCTCGTCCCCATAGTCATATGAGTGATTGTTTACTAAACTCACCAGATCAAATCCAGCATCTTTCAGGGCATAGGCAAAAGAAATATCTCCTCTAAATGCATGGCATTTAGACCCTAAATATTGGCATTTTGAGGGAAGCAGGTCTCTAGCAAATGTCCCTTCCAGGTTTCCAACCATCAAAGTAGGTTTTTCTGTAAAATTTTTTATATTTAAAAAAGCCTCATTATTAAAAACAGGATTGCTAGCTGGAACCATATCGCCAACCCATCCTATGGCAAAGTCGCCATCTTCGCTTTTTTCTTCTGTTTTTATTGGAGAAATAGCCAGAGAAATACCTACAAAGAAAACACTTGTTATAAAGAGGGCCAGCAAGAAAAATCTCTTCATAGGCTTATACTAGGGTGTAGTCAATCATCCTTCTTATAATATCAGCGTTTGAAACTTTAAATCTAACACTATCTCCAATCTTAAAGGTCTTTCTTGTGCGTTTGCCTATGATAGCCATTTCTTTTTCATTGTACTCAAAATAATCATTACCTAGATCCCTAAGCCTTATCATGCCTTCACATTTGCTTTCTTTTTCTTCTACAAAAATTCCGTTTACTGAAACTCCGGTAACAGAGCCGTCAAACTGCTGACCAACACGGTCTGCCATATACTCAGTTTGTTTATATTTTATAGAAGCTCGTTCAGCATCTGCCGCTTCTTTTTCTCGAACTGATGAATGAGAAGCTATTTTGTCATAGTTATCCCAAGTTGATTTTTCTACCACTTCATTTTGAAGATATGCTTCAAGCAGTCTGTGTACCACTAAATCAGGATATCGTCTGATAGGTGAAGTGAAGTGTGTATAGTATTCAAACGCTAGGCCATAGTGCCCAATGTTTTTTGTAGAATAGATAGCCTTAGCCATAGACCTAACGATAGATATTTGGACTATTTCTTTTTCAGGCTTTCCTTCTAGAGATATCATCAAATCATTGAGTGATTTTGACGGTATAAGACCTTCTTCATCAAGAGGCAAATTATATCCGAGTTTTTTCAGGAAAAGATGTAAATCAGCCATCCGATCAAGGTCTGGCTTGTCGTGAATACGATACATAAATATTTCAGTGGCATTGCTATCTCGGGTGGCAATAAATTGAGCAACCCTGCGATTAGCTAAAAGCATTAGTTCCTCAATCATGTGATGAGTTGGTCCACGTTCCTTTGTATAAACACCTATGGGGTGTCCAGTTTGGTCCAGCTTAAACTTAACCTCCGGAGCATCTAGAGAAAGAGCACCAGAAGCAAAGCGCTTTTTTTCTAAATCTTGTGCTATTTCTAAGGCTTTTTGTAACTCTCTTAGATAAGGACCTTCTTGTTTGTCGAGAACTTCTTGTGCATTTTCGTAGGTAAATCTATAAGCTGAATGAATAACAGTTTTTCCAAACCATTGGCTTACTATGTCGAATTTAGGATTTATTTCAAATACGGCACTCATAGTTAACCTATCTACATTTGGATTTAGGGAACATAACTCATTTGAAAGAACCTCGGGTAGCATAGGAATAGTTCTATCTACCAGATACACTGAAGTAGCTCGGCGGTATGCTTCTTTATCTATAGCACTACCAGGGGTAACATAGTTTGAAACATCGGCAATGTGAATACCTACCTCAGTATTACCGTTTTCTAAAAACTTTATAGAAATAGCATCATCAAAGTCTTTTGCATCAAACGGGTCTATTGTGAAAGTGATTATATCTCTAAAGTCTCTTCTCTTTTTTAAATCTTCTTCTGTTATTCCTCGTTCATGAATTTGTCTTGCTTCTTCTTCTACTTCTTTTGGATAGTTGTCATCAAAACCTTTTTCAAGTGCCAATGCAAGCATTTCAGCATCGTTATCAAGAGGTTTACCAAGGACTCTCGTAATCTCTCCTTTTGGAGTACCCATTGGATCTGGCCAATCGGTAATAGAACAAAAAACCTTATCACCAGCTTTTGCGCCACCAAGTTTTTCGTTTGGCACAATAATAGGTGTATACATTCGACCATCATTGCTCACAATGCAGTGTGCTCCTTGTTGAAAATCAAGGGTGCCACTGTAGCCTACTTTTGCTCGACGGGTGATGTCTATTATTTTCCCCTGAGGGTTTTCGCCTTTTGGCAGAGAGGTAATTTCTACCAAGACATTATCTCCATGGAAGGCACGATTAAGAGCCTCACGAGGTACTTCGATAGAAATACCAAGATCTCGAACTTTTACATATCCAATGCCTTTGGTAGAAATATTAATTGAGCCTTCAAACTGAGCTCCAACCTTGAGTTCTTGCATTTTGTTACTTTAACATAAGCCTATTAATAAGCATAGAATTTCTTTGACTCTTTTAATAATCTCTGCTATTATCATGCCACACATGTTAAAGATAAGACTACAAAGAATAGGAGGGAAAAATGATCCGGCTTTTCGCCTAGTTCTTACTGACTCAAAAAATAGCACTAAAAGTGGTAAATTTAAAGAGATTCTCGGATCATATGGCATTAAAATAGATGCTGTTGCTTTTAAGGCTGATCGCATCAAGTATTGGATGGCTAACGGTGCTCAGGTGACTGATACTGTTCACAACATGCTTGTGAAGCAGGGAATTATAGAAGCCAAGAAAAAGAACGTGCTTTCAAAGAAGGCTCCGACAGTAAAAAGAAAAGAGCTAAAGAAATAAATATTTTGATAAAAAAAAGAGCCTCATGATTTAGTTGAGGCTCTTTTTTATTATGTTATACTCATGATGTTTAATAATAAAAAAGTAGAAATGATATGAACGACAAAGAATTCTTGGAAATGGTAGTCAAGGCACTTGTTGAAAATCCTAATGATGTAGTAGTAGAGAGAACAGTTGATGAAATGGGAGTACTGTTGACTCTTTCAGTGAATCCTACTGATATGGGTAAGATTATTGGAAGACAGGGCAATACTGCTAATGCTATCCGAATACTTTTACGGGTAGTCGGTATGAAGCATAATGCGAGAGTAAATCTTAAGATTAACGAACCGACGGGCTATGGTAGACAACCAGACGTGGCGAACCTAGACGATGCCATGGCAGACTTAAAAGATTTATAAAAATCAAAAATCTCCTATCACTAGGAGTTTTTTTGTGATAGCATCCGAAATATGAAATTTCACTTTCTAACAATTTTTCCAGAAATGATAAACGCCTATATAGGAGAGGCGATGCTCAAGCGCGCCAAGGATAAAAAGCTCGCTGACTTTTCTGTAATCAATATTCGAGATTACTCAAAGGATAAATGGCAAAAAACAGATGACCGTCCGTATGGTGGAGGGCCAGGTATGGTGATGACTCCGGAGCCAATACTTAGAGCCTTTTCAAAACTTAAAACCAAACAAAAGGTTAAGGTAATTCAACTCTCTCCAAGTGGAAAGATGTTCACTAACGCTATTGCTAAAAAAATGGCAAAACAATACTCAGATGTAGTTTTCATTTGCGGTAGATATGAGGGAGTAGATGATCGAGTAAGAAAAATCTTAAAAGCAGATGAATATAGTATCGGCGACTATGTACTTACTGGCGGGGAATTGCCAGCACTTGTGATGAGTGACGCAATTGTCAGGCAAATAAAGGGGGTATTAGGAGATCAGACTTCTTTAGAAGAAGCTCGGGTCGCTAGTCCTCGAGTTTATACTCGCCCAGAAACATTGGTTTGGAAAGGCAAAAATTATAAAGTTCCAAAAGTTTTAAAAGAAGGACATCATCAGAAAATAGAGGATTGGAGAGCCAAACAGAAACTTATATAGTTAGTTGACTTATTTGATTATATATGCTATAATTAAATAAATAACTATAAATAATGAAAAGTTCTATACAAAAAAAGTCCCAGTCATTTGGGTGTAGCTACATTACTGTGGTTACAAACGCAGCTATAGCTGCAATAAAAAACAATCAAAAAGATTTTACCTTAGGAAGGAGAAAACAGCTCTTCCATGTAATTACTCACTTTGCTTCAGTAAATGGCTGGTTAAGTCCAGCTGGTAGTAATGGTTATAAGCACTCTCTTTATGAAAGTTATGATAACTATAAACTTAAGGTATTTCCTGGTTCTGCAACAAGGATGTTCTATGTTGTTTATAACAATCTGAACAATCCCTTAGTTGTAATCAATACTTCTATGAAAGCAGTTGAGTTTTC
The DNA here is from genome assembly GCA_039809205.1 of Minisyncoccia bacterium. Taxonomy (GTDB): domain Bacteria; phylum Patescibacteriota; class Minisyncoccia; order Phycocordibacterales; family UBA9973; genus UBA4124. Next base: position 9,461 of record JBDHUQ010000005.1, read on the forward strand.
AAACGAATTATTTGAAAAAGAGCCAGGTTTACTTTCTGTAGATACAGAAGGGGTATTTGTTGAAGGATTCGATGCTGAGGAAGAAGTTGCTTCAGATGTTGAAATTATCAATATTCCATCTTCTCCTGAGTTTTTAGCAGAACTCAAGGCAAAGACAGAAGAGGTTTTTTTCCTCAAGGAGGCAAGGTCCAAAATAAACCCTATCTATTCTTGGGAGGCATTTGTTCTTGGTTCTAACGACCAAGGAGGGGTAACCAAACTTCGCTCACATAATCTCGATTTTTAAAAACACCGGCAAACAACTTAGTTGTTTGCCGTTTTTATTTTACTTGACAGCCTTGTTTTCATGCTATAGACTGTTTGTCTTATACCTTTCGGCAGAGTTGCGGCAAAAGAGAGTCAGTATTTTATTAGAATGAGTTATTAGAAGCCAAAACAAAGACTTCCTTGGTCTTTTGTTGTGGCCTTTTTGTCTTTTATATAAACCACATGAGCAAAACCACAAAAGATTCCCAAAACACTATTCGTCCTAAAAAATATTTTTCTAAATACAAAAAACCGCTTGCTGAATTCCCAAATCTTATTGAGCACCAACTCGAGAGCTATAACTGGCTGATCGAAAAAGGTATCAAGGAAGTTTTTAAAGAATTTACTCCTATCAATGACTACTCTGGAAAAAAGTTTCAACTCGACTTTGTGTCTTTTAATCTGACTGAGCCAAAATTTGATGAAAACTATGCCAAGGAAAACAAGCTATCTTTTGATAGTCAGCTAAAAGCTCGAGTAAAGCTAACTAACAAGCAAACAGGATCTGAAAAAGAACAAGAAATATTCATGTCTGATATTCCAATGATGACTAATCATGGAACTTTCATCATAAACGGTGTCGAAAGAATTTTGGTTCCGCAACTCTCTCGAAGTTCTGGCGTATTCTTCACTGAACTTGAAATAAAAGGACGAAAATACTTTGGGGCAAAAATCATTCCAAATCGTGGTGTTTGGATAGAAATTGAAAGTGATCCAGATGGCACTATATATGTTCGTATCGACAAGAAGAAAAAGTTCCCAATAGTTTCTCTGTTGCGTGCTCTAGGGCTCTCTACTGATGAGGAAATAAAAAAACTATTTAAGTCTGAACCATACTCTTCAGTAATAGCTCACTCTCTAGAGAAAGATATTAGTAAAAGTCAGGATGAAGCTTATGTTGAAATTTACCGAAAGCTTCGAGACGGAGACTTAGCAACAGCTGATAATGCAAAGGAATTCATTAATAATCTTTTTGGAGAAGAAAGATATGATCTTTCTCCTGTGGGAAGATTCCGATTCAATAAGAGATTTGATCTCGACATGGGTGATAAGGAGATGAACAGAAAGACTCTTTCAGCCGGCGACATTGCTGAGATTGTTAAACATGTTATCTACCTAAATACAACTCCAGGCTCAAAGCCAGATGATATAGACCACCTTGGAAGTCGGCGTGTTCGTTTTGTTGGTGAATTGCTCCAGCAAAAAATCTTTATGGGTATGACTCAGATCAAGCGAAATGTACAAGATCGAATGAGTACTATTGATTCAGCTAACGCTTTACCAATACAAGTTGTTAACCAGCGCCCACTTCAAGCTCGAATCAAGGAGTTTTTCACAACAAACCAACTTTCTCAATTCATGAACCAAGAAAATGTCTTGGCAGAAATTGAAGAGCTTAGAACTCTTTCAGCTCTTGGTCCGGGAGGTCTTACTCGAGAGCGTGCAACTCTTGAGGTTCGTGATGTTCACACTTCTCACTATGGACGTGTTTGTCCTATTCATACTCCAGAAGGTCCAAACATTGGTCTTATTCTTCGTTTAGCTATCTATGCCAAGATTAATGATTTCGGTATTATCGAAACTCCTTACGTAAAAGTAAAAAATGGCAAAATCACTGATGAGATCGTTTACTTAAATGCCTTAGAAGAAGAGAAGTACACGATTGCTCATGCTGGAACAAAATATGATGAAAAAGGCAATCTTCCAGAACAAGTAGAAGCACGTATAAAGACTGCTCCAGGTATCGTTTCAAAATCAGAAGTTGACTTTATTGATGTGGCTACTAACCAGGCTTTCTCTTTGGCAACAAGTATGATTCCTTTCTTTGAGCACAACGAAGCAAACCGTGCCCTCATGGGAAGTAACATGCAGAAGCAGGCTGTTCCAGTGGTTCGCCCTGAAGCTCCACTTGTGGCAACCGGTATAGAGCAAGATGCAGCACAATATTCAGGCCGATTGGTTATCGCTGAAGAAGCTGGTGTGGTCTCTTCTCTTGATGCTACTAAAATATTAGTTAAGAGTGATAAAACAGGTAAAGATCATACATATAAACTTGTTAATTTCCAGCGTACAAACAACTTTTCTTCATTCCACCAAAGACCAGTAGTTTCTGTTGGTCAAAAGGTTAAAAAAGGAGACCTTCTTGCAGATTGTTCAACTACTGACAATGGACAAATTGCTCTTGGGCAGAACATGCGGGTAGCATTCATGTCTTGGAATGGTGCTAACTATGAGGACGCTATTATTCTTTCAGAAAGACTGATAAAAGATTCTAAGTTTACTTCTATTTATATTGCTGAATTTACAGCAGTTGTTCGTGATACTAAACTTGGTCCAGAGGTTACTACTCGTGATATCCCGAACGTAGGTGAAGCTCGACTTAAAGATCTTGATGAAGATGGAATTATTCGAGTTGGTGCAGAGGTTAAAGAAGGAGACATTCTTGTTGGTAAGATTACTCCAAAGGGAGAAACAGAACTTACTCCTGAAGAGCGACTACTTCGAAGTATCTTTGCTGAAAAAGCTCGAGATGTGAAGGATACGTCTCTTAAGATGGATCACGGAAAACGTGGAAGAATCATTCGAGTAAAAATCTTCTCTAGAGATCAAGGTCACAATCTCGAAAGTGGTGTTATCAAGAAAATCGTTATTGAGGTAGCACAACTTCGAAACATTTCTGTTGGAGATAAGCTTGCTGGTCGACACGGTAACAAGGGTGTTATTTCTGTTGTTCTTCCAGAAGAGGACATGCCTTACATGGAAGATGGTACTCCAGTTGATGTAGTACTTACTCCACTTGGAGTCCCTTCACGTATGAACCTTGGACAGATTCTAGAGCTTCATCTTGGTATGGCGGCTCATGAGCTTGGTTATCAGGCTATAGTCCCACCGTTTTCTGGAGCAACAGATTCTGAGATTAAGGCTGAACTTAAAGAGGCAGGACTTCCAGAAACAGGACGTGTACCTCTATACGACGGACGAACTGGAGAGAAATTTGAACAAGATATTGCTGTTGGATATATGTATATCTTGAAACTTCACCACATGGTAGAAGATAAGATTCACATGCGTTCTATTGGTCCATACTCTTTGATTACACAGCAACCTCTCGGTGGTAAAGCTCAGTCTGGAGGTCAGCGTTTTGGAGAAATGGAGGTTTGGGCACTAGAAGGATATGGGGCATCTCACATTCTACGGGAAATGCTTACTATCAAGTCTGATGACATACGAGGTCGTGCAGCAACCTTCGATTCTATTATCAAGGGTGAAAAAATCAGAGAACCAAATGCTCCGGCATCATTCTCTGTGATGCTTAACTATCTAAGAGGCCTATCACTTGATGTGGATCTGAAAAATAGTGGAAGCAAGGTGGTCGAAACCAAAGGAGAAGAAGTAACAGCGTAATCAATAAGAGTTAAAAATCATGAAAACACTAGATACAACAAATTTTGATAGCATTGTTCTAAAGCTCGCCAGTCCTGAGAAGATTTTGGAATGGTCATATGGGGAAGTTACTAAACCAGAAACTATTAACTATCGAACAGGTAGAAGCGAAAGAGGCGGTCTATTTGATGAAAGAATATTCGGTCCAGAAAAAGACTACGAATGTTATTGTGGAAAGTACAAGAGAATAAGATACGCTGGAATAGTTTGTGAAAAATGTGGAGTTGAGATAACTCAATCTATTGTTCGACGAGAGCGCATGGGTCATATAGATCTATCTTCTCCTGTCGCTCACATTTGGTTCCTTCGTGGAGTTCCATCTCGCATGAGTATTCTCCTTGGTATTCCGCTGGCTGAACTTGAAAAGGTTATCTACTTTGCTGGTTATATAATTGTCTCTGTTCACGAAGATGAAAAAGAACGCATAATTGCTGACCTTGATAGTGAATTTAAGAACAAGCTTAAGAATGCTTCTGATGAGGAAACCAGAGAAAAGCTCAAGACACTTCTTCTAAACACTAAGAAAGAAATTGCAGAAATCCGAACAGGAAAAGTTTTGACCGAGATCTCATATCACCACTATTCACTTAAGTATGGAAGTGCTTTTGAAGCTGGTATCGGAGCAGATGCAGTTTTCGGGCTTTTCAAAGAAATTGATCTAGAAAAGATGAAAGAGAAAACTGAAAAATCTCTTGAGAAAGCAGGCGCTGCAGAGCGAGAAAAGCTTAACAAGCGTTTATCTTTAATTCGAGCAATGATTTACGCTGGTATTCGACCAGAATGGATGTTCTTAACTCGTATCCCAGTTATTCCTCCAGCACTTCGACCGATGGTGGCTCTTGAAGGTGGCCGACATGCAACTTCTGATATCAATGATTTGTATCGTCGTGTTATAAACCGAAACAATCGTCTTCGAAAACTTAAAGAAATTGGTGCTCCAGATGTTATTCTTCGAAATGAGAAGCGTATCTTGCAAGAAGCAGTTGATGCTCTTATTGATAACTCTATTGCTGGACAGGATTCTCCTGCGATGAGTCAAGCACAAAGACGAGCTTTGAAATCTCTCTCAGATAACCTAAAGAGTAAACAAGGTCTTTTCCGACAAAACCTTCTTGGAAAGCGTGTTGACTACTCAGGACGTTCAGTTATCGTGGTTGGTCCAAACCTCAAGCTTAACCAGTGTGGTTTACCAAAACACATGGCTCTAGAACTATTTAAGCCTTTTGTGATTTCAAAAATAATCTCACAAGAATTAGCATTTAACATTCGTGGTGCTAACAAGCTTATTGAGGATGGTATTCCAGAAGTTTGGGCGATTCTTGAGCAAGTTATTGCTGGTAAGTATGTAATGCTTAACCGTGCTCCAACTCTTCACCGTCTAGGTATCCAAGCCTTCATGCCAGTTTTGATTGAAGGAAATGCTATTCAGGTTCACCCACTTGTTTGTCCAGCTTTCAATGCCGACTTCGATGGAGACCAAATGGGAGTTTATTTGCCACTTTCTGAAGAATCTCAGCACGAAGCTAAGACGCTTGTTGCTGCAGATAAAAACCTTTTGAAACCACAAAATGGTGACCCAATTGTTTCTTCAAAAATGTTGGATATCGTCCTCGGTTGTTACTGGATGACTAGTGTTGTTGATGGAGAAAAAGGTGAAGGTATGTACTTCTCTAGTCCAAACGAAGCTTTGATGGCTCATGACCTTGGGATTCTTTCATATCGAGCAAAAATTAATGTCCTTGGAACAGAAAATGCTAAATACGCAAAATTTGAAGGTAAACCTTTTGAGACGACAGCTGGAAGACTTTTGTTCAATGCGATTTTGCCTGCAGAATTCTCATATATAAATGATGAGGTAACAGCCAAAAAGATTATCACTATAGTTGATAGTATGATCTCTGATTTTGGTATCACTGCTATTGCCCCAGTTCTAGATAGAATCAAGAACTTTGGTTACAAATATGCTACTAAGAGTGGAACAACTTGGAGTATTGATAATGTAATCGTGCCAAAAGAAAAAGAAGCAATTATCGCTACACACCGTGCTATGGAAGCTGCTATTAAGGCTCAATTTGAAGACGGCCTTCTTTCTGAAGAAGAGCGATTCCAAAAGGTGATTGAAGTATGGAACAAAGCCAAGAGTGAAATCGAAAAAGCTCTTATTGGAACAGTTGAAAAACACAGTAGTGTTTACGACATGATTACCTCCGGAGCTCGAGGTACGATGAGTAACGTTACTCAAATGGCCGGAATGAAAGGTATGATTCAAAATACCACCGGAAGAACAATTGACTTCCCGATTATTCCATCATACAAGGAAGGTCTTTCTCCGATTGAATACTTCATTACAACTCACGGTTCACGTAAAGGTCTTGCCGATACTGCTCTTAATACCGCACGTGCCGGTTACCTTACTAGACGTCTCGTTGATGTAGCTCAGGATGTCATCATTACAGAAGATGATTGCGGTACTAAGCTTTCAAAGCGTATTGTTAAAGAAGTTATTTCAGGCCTTGAAATTCCACTATCAAAGAATATTAGAGGAAGAATACTTGCTAAAGATGTAACCCTAGAAGATGGTTCAGTTCTATTTAAAAAGGGTCACTTGGTATCAAAAGATGATGCTACTTTGATAGAACAAAAAGGTGTGACTGAAGCATTTGTTCGCACTCCTATGACATGTAAAACAGTTTACGGTATCTGCCGAAGTTGTTATGGATTAGACCTTGGCCGTGGTCATATGATTGAAAAAGGTGAAGCAGTAGGAATTGTTGCCGCACAGGCTATTGGTGAACCAGGAACACAGCTTACTCTTCGAACCTTCCACGCTGGTGGTGTAGCGGGTATAGACATTACTGCAGGTCTACCTAGAGTTGAAGAAATCTTCGAATGTCGAACTATTAAGAACCCAGCTATTGTTAACAAGTATGCTGGTACTGTGACCGACATCAAGCAAGAAGGAGTAGATAAAATAATCTCTGTTCTATCTAGTGATTCTAATGCCAAAAAAGAAAATGTTGACTATGTTGTAAACCCTAGACGTGTTCCTATAGTAAAGGTTGGGCAAGAAGTAATTGCTGGAGAACTTCTTACTGATGGATCTGCAAATATTGAGGAAGTTTACGAAGCAGGAGGTCGTGAAATGGCTGAAGACTATATTATTCGAGAAATTTCAAAAGTTTACGAATTACAAGGTGCTTCAATTGCTAGAAAACATCTAGAGATAATTGTTCGACAAATGTTCTCAAGACGTAAGGTTAAGGATGCAGGGGATACAGCTTTCTCTATTGGGGACGTTGTTGAGGCCACCGACTTGATTGAAGAGAACGCTAAGATGCGAGAAATGGACCTAAGAGAAGCTAAGGCTGATTTAATCATCCTAGGAATTACTCAAACAGCTCTCTTTGCTAAGAGTTGGATTTCAGCAGCTTCTTTCCAAAATACAAACCGAGTGCTTATCAACAATGCTATTAAGGGTGGAGTAGATACACTTCGAGGTCTAAAAGAAAATGTAACTGTCGGTAGGCTTATACCAGCTGGTACTGGTTTTCGAGATCGAAGCGTGCTTAAGGTTAACGATATTAAAAACCACGAGGAGTAAAAATGAAAACGGTATTCGAGATTATAAAAGATCGACTGCCTATTACCGAAGTACTCTCTTCATATCTAACATTACAGCAATCAGGTTCTCAATATAAGGCGAAGTGTCCGTTCCACAATGAACGGACTGCTTCCTTTCATATTTCTCCAGAGAGAGGACTGTACTACTGTTTTGGCTGCGGTGCCAAGGGGGATATATTTACTTTTGTTGAACAGTTTGAAGGGTTAGACAAGAAAGGAGCACTTAAATTATTGGCTGATAGAGCCGGCGTAGTTTTAACAAATAATCCTATATCTCTTCCAACGGATGGTCTTTACGAAATATTAGAAAAAGCCACTCTTATCTACCAAAATATTCTTAAAGAAAATAAAGACGCTCTAGAATATCTAGAAAAGAGAGGGGTTACGAAAGAAACTATCGCATCTTTTCGTATAGGATATGCACCTGATGAGTGGCGCACTATTGATAATACCTGTAAGGATAAAAAGGAAAAAGAATTGGCCTTACTTGCGGGTTTAACCAAAGAAGCAGGTGGAAAGATTTTTGATAGATTCAGAAGAAGAATTATGTTTCCTCTGTCAGACTCAAGTGGCAGAATAATAGGTTTTTCTGGTCGAATCTTTCCACAGTCAGATGATGGTCCCAAATACCTAAATTCTCCAGAGACTCAAGTTTTTGAAAAATCAAAAACACTGTTTGGTTTTGATAAAGCTAAGAGTCACATAAAGAAACATAACTTTGCTATTTTGGTTGAAGGTCAAATGGATTTGATTATTTCTCATCAAGCAGGGTTTAAAAATACCGTAGCTTCTTCAGGAACAGCTGTTTCAGAGGATGCAGCCGGGGATCCATTCTCAAATCTTTCTGTCTTATCTAGATTAACCAGTAACCTTTTTATGGCTTTTGATGGAGACAGTGCTGGACAAAAAGCCATGGATAGAGCAGCATTGGTAGCTCTTTCTTTAGGTATGAATCCCAAGGTTGTTGTTCTGCCAGAGAGTGTTGACCCAGCTGAGTTTATAATAAAAGAAGGTGTTGACGCTTGGAAAGATAGACTAAAAGAAAG
>JBDHUQ010000006.1:0-17230 GCA_039809205.1 Minisyncoccia bacterium
CGCCCGGCAATTATTGTTTTGTAGTTCAAACTCTTGATGGTCTTGGTTATGTTATAGGTAAATCAAATGAACAGTGTATAACCATTCAGCCAACTATAACTTTTTCTATTTCTAATAATTCAGTTCAGTTTGGTACACTTTCTTCTGCTGCTGCTCGTTATGCCAACACAAGTGGAGGTAGCTTAACCAATACTGTGGCACACACTATGACTGCATCAAGCAATGCACCAAATGGTTACACTATTTCTTATAATGGACCAACTCTCACAAGTTCTTCTAATACTATTTCTCCGGCTGTTATAAGCAATGATTTAGATGGAACCCCAGGCTCAGCACAATTCGCTCTTTCGTTATCTTCTTCTGGTTCAGCTTCTATAACTTCAGCCTATAATCAATCAAATAGTCCAAATCCAAACTGGAAATTTGTAGCTAATACAACTGAGATGATAGCTACTACAAGCGGTATAACAACTTCTGAGACCTTTAGTAACCGTTATATTGCAAACATTACCCCTGGGACACCTGCCGGAAGCTACGCTACTGCTCTTACTTACGTTATCACTGGGAACTTTTAGTCAAAAACTGTGGAAAACTGAGGTAGAATACTTGATTCTCGAAAATGAGATTGGTATACTATATGTAAGTACTAGGTAAGTGCTTAAACAATTATCAATCATTATATTTTATTATCGTTTTATGAAGAAAATTATTAGCGCCGTTTCGATTGTTGCAATGGTATTTGCATCAATCAGTTTTAATCCTGGTATTGCTGTAGCAGCACAAATGACAGGGGTGAAAGACACTCTTTCATCTGTTACTGTTAACACCACTGCGACACACGTGATCACTGCAACGCTTGTGGGGGCAAACACTATCGCAACAGGTGAATCAATTGTGTACGATTTCACAAATGCTGATTTTGCTCTCAATGCTATAGGTAACTGGCAACCAGCAGACTTCTCTTATAGTGACGGAACGAGATCAAACGTTGCTCCTGTTGCAGTAGGTGCATCTCCTACATGTAGTGCAGGTGCTAACAACTATACTGTTGCGATTGATGTTACAAATATTACTTTTACCGTAACAACTTGTGCTTCATGGACAGCTTCGGGAGCTGCTCCAACTGTTACTTTCACAATTAACGGTACAACAGCGTCTGGAACTGGAACAATGACTAACAAAGCTACCGATGTAGACTCTTCAGTGTTTACTATTACTGAAACAGCAGACAGTGCTACTGGTGCAGTTGTTGCAGAAACAAACGCAACAGTGAACATTACTGCGACTGTTGCTCCTACACTTACTTTTGCAAATGATGACAACACTGTCGGATTCGGAACACTTACTTCTGGAGCTGCTCGTTGGGCAAATGGTGCCGCAACAGGTTCTGCTTCAACAGTGACTGCACATACAATGACTGTAGGAACTAACGCAACAACAGGATATACACTTACCTACAACGGCCCTACACTTACCTCAGGAGCAAATACTATAGCAGCAGCAACAATTACCGCTGACCCAGATGGAGTACCAGGATCTGCTCAGTTTGCACTTGGTGCTACAGTGACAGGTACAGGGACAGTTACTTCAGGATACTCAACATCAGCAAACGATTATAAGTTTGTTGCAAGTACCGTTTCTCAAGTAGCTTCTGCAACAGGCCCAGTGTCATCTGACTCTATTGCGGTTCGATACCTTGCAAACATCCCATCATCACAACCAGCAGGTAGCTACGCTACAAACCTTGATTGGGTAGCAACAGGAAACTTCTAATAAATTAATCTAACGATATATGAAAAAACCAACACTTACGATTATTGCATCGGTTATTACCTTCGTAATCAGTGTTGGTTTTTTTCGCACAGCACAAGCACTTACCATTACTCCTATTCGGTATGAAATACAAGGAGATCCAGGCCAAGTACTCACTGAAAAAATGGGGCTTGTTAATGAGACAAACAGTACTCAAACATACTACGCTTCTTTTGCAAACTTTGAAGCACAAGGCGATACAGGAAGTCCTACATTCGTAGATGCAAAAGATGGTCTTGGAACATGGATCATTACAGAGCAGGCCTCAATAACACTTGCTCCAGGTGCTCAAAAAGAATTGTCTTTTAGTATAAAAATCCCAAAAGACGCAGAGCCAGGTGGGTACTTTGCAGCTTTGTTTTGGGGAACATCACCGGGAGGTCAGCCAGGACAAGTTTCTATCGGAACAAAAACTGGTATGCTAATACTTCTTTCGGTTAACGGAGATGTTAGAGAACAAGCCGGTTTAGTTGATTTTAAGATAAATAATGATAAGCATTTTTATAAACAACTTCCTGTTGGTTTTCAATACCGTTTTTCAAACCAAGGGGGTGATAGAGTAAAACCAAAGGGAGATGTTGTTATCAGAAGTATATTTGGTTGGGTTGCAAAAAAGGTCAACGCAAACCAATTTGATGGTAATGTTTTACCAGGAACAACTCGTAAGTTCTTACCAGAATGGAGCAAGAGAGACAGTGTTGATATTAGAGATCAAGAAATAGCTCGAAATGAATCTTACTCTTTTAAAAAGGCTCTTTCAGATGAATGGCATAATTTTGCTTTTGGTATTTTTAGAGCTCGAGTTGTGGCTACATTTGGAGCAGAAAACCAAACGGTTAAAAGCAACCCTGTTTATTTTGTTGTTTTTCCTTGGGAACTGTTACTGGTGATAATAGTTCTTGCTATCCCTACATTTCTTATTTTGCGAGGTATGTTGCGTCGATACAATAGAGCTATCATTCGGAGGGCTCAAACAAAACTTGGTTCTCAGTAATAAATATGCAAAAGCAATGCGTCTTATTACTAAACAGCTACTATTTCTAGGTATAACAATCTTAATCTTAGGCTATTATAATTTTGCAAACGCTCTTACTATTACCCAGACAGAAACAGTGTCCGTCTCTGCTATAGTAGGTAGCATACCTTCTCTTGACGGTGGAGGTGGTGGGGGAGGGTCTTACCAAAGTGGTGTTAGATTCTCTGGGCTTGCTTACCCTGGAGCTACTGTGACAGTCATAAAGAGAGATGGAAAGACCTTAAGCGTTACTGCTAACCAGTCAGCTGAGTTTTCTATTCTAGTGCCAGAGACAAACTGGCAACTATTTACTCTTTTCGCTGTTGACGTTTATGGCCGCAAATCTACATTACTTAATTTTCCAACAGTTCTCTACAGCGGATATATTACAGATATTTCTGGCATACGTTTTGCTCCTACTATTAATACTGACAAATTATCTGTTAAAAAAGGAGATTTCATAACCATAGAAGGATCATCTTTGCCAAATACAAGGGTTTATATTGACTTTGAAGGTAAAGATAACTCAACTTTTTCTTTAATATCAAATCCTGAGGGTGTTTACAGTGTTACCATGCCTATAAATATGACAGAAGGAGAGTACGTTCTTAGATCATATTATCAAGGTGATAGTAGAACCAGTAAGGCTGTTCGAGTTACTGTTGGTTCTGCCTCTATACTTAGAACAGAAGTGACAAACAATATTCCAGGAGATTGTAATTTTGATCAACAGGTAACCCTGGTCGATTTTTCAGTTTTGGCCTATTGGTACCAGAAACCAAATCCACCCAGATGTGTTGACACCAACAGTGATGGAATTGTAAACCTTGTTGACTTCAGTATATTGGCGTTTTATTGGAATGGATAATTATGAAAAATATTTTTTTTAAAAAAATAATCTCAAAAAATAAAATTCTGATCTTTTTAGTTTTGTTTTTTGCATTAAATAACACAAAAGTTTTAGCTGCTTCTTTGTCTTTAGAACTCCCGAAAAACGTTTCTATAGGAGAGAAATTTTCGGTTGATTTGTTAATTGACCCAGAAAATCAAAGTATTAACTCTATAGAGTCAAGTATTATTTTTCCAAAAGAAATTTTAAAATATAATAGCTTTAGTATAAAACAAAGTAGCATTCCAGTGTGGGTAGAGGAACCCAAAGAAGAGTTTCTTGGAACTATACACTTTGCCGGAGTTATACCCGGAGGTCTTGAGCGACTATATGACCCAATGAAAGGAAATAATCACGCTATTCCAGTCCTTAGATTTTACTTTATTGCTATAAAGTCCGGTTCTGCAAATTTCGAAATTAAAAACTCTCTGGTTCTAAAAAACGATGGCAAGGGTTCTGCTGTATATGTGTCGGAGAATGGATCAAGTATAAATATTTCAGGCGAACAAACTGAAAACATTCAACAAGTAGATTCTACTCCACCAGAACCTTTCACTGTATCTATCATTGACAGGTCTACTTTTGGTCGGAATCCTAGATTGGCAGTTTTTTCTGCGAGTGATTTAGATGGTGCTATTGAGCATTATGAAGTTTCTGTCGGAAATGGAACTTTCTCTATTGCCAATAGTCCTTATCCTCTCCCTTATAAAATCATGGGTTACAAGTTAACGGTTAGAGCTTTTGATTTCTCAGGCAATATGCGTGAACAACAAATAGATGTTCCAGGTGAAAAATCTTACGGTATGGGCATTTTGGTAATTTTATTTATTTTGTTGATTGCTTTTATTCGTTACAAATTTTATGTTAAAGTAAAATAATGAAGATATTTAGGGCTACAATTTTCTTAGGATTCTTGATGCTAGCTCCTATAAGCTATTGTTTTGCCAGTGCAAATTTTAATCTTATCTTGCCAAACAAAGAAATAAGAGTAGGAGACTCTTTTTCTATCACCGTGTCGGCCAATAGTCCTTCTCAGGCTATGAACGCTGCTTCTGGTATGCTTCAGGTTTCTGGGGGGGCAAGCATAACAGGAGTTAATAAGAATTCAAGTGTAGTTGATTTCTGGACTATTGAACCTAGGTTATTAGGTAATCAAATTCAATTTGAAGGCGTTGTTTTAAATCCCGGTTTTCAAGGTCAAACTGGGAAGCTTTTCAATGTTAATTTTTTAGCTCGCAAGGAGGGTTCGGTTGTACTTAATTTTTCTGATGGAGCAATCTTAGCTAATGATGGACTCGGTAGTAATATTATTGATTCTTTGGCCTCAAGAACTATTAAAATACTTCCTCCAACAGTAAGGATTGAAGGGGCACCAGATAATAGACCTATTGCAACCTTGCCTACAAATACAAAAATTCAAGCACTACCTGTTATTACGGACTATTCAGGGTTTGTTGATTCAGATGGCAGAGCTTATATCAAAGGTAGGGGTGAACCAAACGCTCTTACTAAGCTAACCTTTAAGGATACCTCTTTAAAATCCTTGGGAGAACAATTTATTGCTGCTCTTCAAACCAAGAAGAAAAAACCTACAGAAGCTTTGATGAAGAACGATAGTAACGGCGTCTTTCAATATTTATCCCCGGATAATCTAGTGGCTGGTGCGTATAACGTCACTCCTTATCTGGTTGATGAAAATACTCAGACTCAAAAACCAGGTTTTGGTGTTCAGATTTTAGTCAACAACAGCAAGATGGTTCATTGGCTAGTAGTTCTTATTAATATCTTAGCCCTCCTTATCCCTGTAGTTTGTTTAGGGGTTATCATATACTTTATCCCTTGGTATTCAAGAATGAAAATATTGGGCCACAAAATAAAACTTGAGGACGAAAAGCTTAATCTTACAGAGAAGCAACTTAAACAGCAGGAAGAGCTTATAGGTAAAGCTTAAAATATGATACAATTATTAATATTTTAAGAGCTATGTATCGGCTATATTTCAGCTTTATTTTAATTCTTTTCACTATACTTCCATTTTCGGCTGATGCTAGTGTTCTTTCTCCTGATCAGACAACTTGGCTTTCTAAGCATAACAATACTATTATAGTTAGGCCTGAAAAAAACTACCCACCTTTTTCTTTTATTTCTTCTTCAACCTCTTTAAGGCCAAAAGGCATGGCTGTAGACTATCTTGATTTGGTTGCCAAGAAGGTTGGTGCTCAGGTTGCCTACCTTGATGCCAAAACTCGTAACAATATATTAACTGATTTGAAATCAGGTAAAGAAGGCGTTGCACTTGCTTTGTATGAAGATCGAGATTCTGACAATGATTTTTATTTTTCCGAGCCATTCGTAACTTTGCCAGCTGTTATTGTGACTAGAAAAGATTTTAAAAAAGGAGATAGGGAGCTAACCCTGTCTGACTTCAACGCAAAGCAGATTGCAGTTACAGAAGGTTATGCAGTTGCAGACTATATAAAGGATAACTATCAACGCATAATTATAGATCCTGTTTCTGATGATGAGGTGGCTCTTCAAAAGCTCCTCCTAGGAGAAGTAGATGCTGCTGTTATGGATTTGGCTTCTCTTTCTTATTACACCAGCAGGGATATGCTCTCTTATGTAAGTGTGGCTGGACAGACAGGATTTGACTATAGGCTTTCTTTTGCAGTGCCAAAGAGTATGCCGGAGTTAATCAATATTCTTAATTCAGGATTAAAAGAAATAACTCCTGCCGAGAAAACTATTGTTTCTGATCGTTGGATTACTTTTGATACCAATAATTCGCAAAAGGATATTTATAAAAAAACAATTTCTATTCTTGGGACACCTGTTTGGATGGTAGTAAGCATTTTGGCTATAGTCATAATAGCCATACTTCTAACAATTATGTTTGTTCACTCTAGAAGGCACCATGCTCTGCATGTGGCAGTCTTAAACAGAGGTAGGGCTAAGGAGAAAAAATTAACAGAACTTACAGAGGAGCTAAAAACTTTAGAGAGTTCAAGTGATATTTTGAACGAAAATATGCAGGAAATTAAGATTTTAGAAAAGGAAATACAGGAAAAGATACAACATATTAATGATTGATTAAAAGTTAAAATAAGGTAAAATTTTATATTATATGAAAACTAAAAGCCTGGCCTTAGCGCTACTTTTTTTCTGCACACTTGTAGTTAACCCTATTATGGCAGGTGCTACACAAACTATTCTTACCAAAGAACAGAATTCTTGGTTAGATAAGAACAAGCGCACTATCTCTATCCACCCACAAGACTCTTTTCCACCTTTTGTTTTTACAGGTTCGGGTTCAGAAAAAGAACCTAAGGGTTTCTCTGTTGACCTTATAAAGTTAGTAGCAAAGAATTTAAATATTAAAATAAATTTTACTAACCCAGATTCACTCAGTCATATTCTAACCAGTGCAAAAGAGGGGGATGAAAGCCTGATACTTTCTATAGACCCAACAGACGAAAGAGAGAACTATTTATATTTTACAAATGTTTACTATACATCTCCTTCAGTCATAGTTGTTAGAAAAGATTTTTCTTCTAAGAAAAAACTAATCACTCTTTCTGACTTTGATAAAAAGAAAGTTGCTATTGGAGATAGGTATGCTGTCGCATCCTATGTTTCAAACATCTATCCAGAAGTCGATATAGTTTCTGTGCCTGATTCCCAAGTGAGCTTTCAAAAGCTCCTCCTAGGAGAAGTAGATGCTGCTGTTATGGATTTGGCTACTTTTTCCTACTACACTTCAAATGATACTCTCTCTTATGTAAAAGTAGCCGGACGTTTGGGTTTTGATTACAAACATGCTATAGCTATTCCAAAATCTTCTCCAGAATTAGTCCTAATATTAAATGAAGGGCTGGATTCTGTAACAGAGGCTGAGATGCAGGTTTTGTTGAACAAATGGATAAGTATAGATCTAAATGATTTATCAGGATCAAATAGTAGGGCACTAGACGGTACGGCAAACCAAAATAGTGTAGTACCTTGGCTTGTTTTTGTAGGTTTTGTCATCTTGGTTTCTGGAACTATTGTTTTGGTTCTCATACTTCAAAGACGACAATATACTTTTCCTAGGTTCAGAAGAAGGGCTATACCTAAGGATGTTAAAAAAGAAATTGAAGACTTAAGAATTGCTCAAGAAGAGTTAAATCATGATCTTGCTCAGATTTCAGAATTAGAAAAAGACATCGAGAGCAAACTCTCTGATTCATCTAGGGAGTAATTTTACTGAGCCGCTTCCCAGACTTGAACTGGGGACCTTCAATTTACAAAATTGTTGCTCTACCAACTGAGCTAAAGCGGCGTACTTATCGAAATTATTTCGATAGTACTATTTTACACATTTTTTCTTTTTCGTCCACTCTTTTTTTCCTTTGCGGGCATATTCTCTGATATGCTAGCTAAAAATTCTGAAGAGGGTCCTTGGCTCTGGATACTTTCTATATCCTTTTTTTCAAAAGCTTGTTTGGCTTTTGGAAAGATTTTAAAGAAAAGCTTGGCTATAAGAGAAGTCATGATTTCTCTTAGCTTATTTATTTTTCTAAGCATAAGAAACCAAGTTTTGCGGAGAGTTCTTTTTCCTTTACCAACTATTGGTTTTATTTCTGCCAATACATCTTCGTGGGACTCTTTTTCTCTAACCCATAAAGCTAGCATGACTAAAAGCCATAAAGCTAGGATAGATATAAAGAGCCAAACGATGAGAGAGGTCATTTTTATTTATTAGCCGATAGTATAAAGTTTGAAAGATACTGCCTCAGCACCATTGTCAGCTAGAAGCTTTTCTATAGTTTTTTCTGGGTTTTTAAAGAATGGTTGATCAAGAAGAGTTTGTTCTTTGAAGTAGCCTGATATTTTTCCTTCCATCATCTTTGCTTTGATGTCTTCCGGTTTACCACTTTCGTCTACTTCTTTTTTAAGAACTTCTATCACTGCTTCTTTGTCGCTCTCCTTAATATCTTCGCTCCTTAGGTAAGTTGGCTTCATAGCACTTATGTGCATAGCTACATCTTTGGCTACTTCTTCGTTTCCACCGTTAAGTACCATTAGAGCAGCACTTTTGCCATTAAAGTGAATATAAGTTCCAAGAGTTTCTCCAGAGTATTCCTCAATAGATCCTAGCTGGATGTTTTCTCCGGTCTTTAGAACAGCATCATTGATAAGAGCAGAAGCTGCTTCTTTAGCTTTTTCTACTCCTTCATTCCAAGCGACAGATAAAATGCCCTCAGCACAGTCTACAAAACCTTGGTTTTGAGCCACAAAGTCAGTTTCGCAGTTTAGAGTTAGGACTACAGCTTTTTTGCCATCTTGCTTGATAAAAATGCGTCCGTCAGCAGCTGACCGGTCTGATTTCTTTTCAGCCATTTCACTACCTTTCTTTCGAAGAATGATAAGGGCTTTTTCCATATCTCCACCAGCTTCTTCTAGGGCTTTACGACACTGCATCACTGATACACTTGTCTTGTCTCGTAATTCTTTTACTTGTTCTGTTGTTATTGCCATTTTGATTATTAGGTTAGAAGCTTTCTCAATATTCTTTTCAAAGTGCACGCATATCCAACTGCTGTTGGATTGCTCTGCTCGGCTCAGACAGCCTGTGCAAGGCAGTTTCAAAGAATATTTTGTCAGCTCTAGATTTATTTAGTAAATTAAAATTTATTTCGCGAATGCGTCCTTTAGTATACCAAGAACTGCTCTAATACTAGAAGCACTACTATCATTAGCAATGATAGGGTAGGAAATACCACGAATAGAACAGTCTGTGTTTCCAAGAGCGATTATAGGTACACCCATTTTTCGAGCTTCTTTTATAGCAATGTGTTCCTTTTTAGAGTCAACTACTACAACTGCATCAGGCATTTTAGTTAGTCCTGTTAGGCCGTTGAAGTATTTGTTCAGGCGTTCCATTTCACGAGCAAGGATAAGTTGCTCCTTTTTGGTGTATTTCTCTAGTGCGCCAGAAGCTTTATCTTCTCGAAGTGTTTCAAGTCGATTAATTCTTCTTTTGATTTCTGGAAAGTTTGTCAGTATTCCACCAATCCATCTTTCTGTGACATACGGTTGCTTGAGAGACTGTGCTACTTCTATTACAACATTTCTAGCTTCTGGCTTAACACCAACAAAAAGCACATTCTTTCCTGCTGCGCCGAGTTCAGATATGAAGGCAGCAGCAGACTCCATCATTGGAGCTGTTTTTTCTAAATCGATAATATCTACCCCTCCTTTTATTCCATAAAGGTACGGAGTAACTGTTGGGTGGCGACGAGTACGAGAGTATCCAAAGTGGACACCTGCCTCCATAAGGGGGCTTAGAGATAGTTCTTTTTTCATATTTTACTAATCTGTATGAGAGTAGAGCTTTAATCTACCCTTACTTAACTGAATAATTTCATCCTTAAAAGGATGTCATACTTTACCATTTAAAGGCTATTTTGCCAATATAGGCTTTTTTTATTGCCTAAAATATGCGATTATGTAGGTATTATGCGACAGAGCCAGCTTTTTACCCGTACCAAGCGTGAGAACCCATCAGATGAGACTTCTAAAAATGCCCAATTATTAATCCGGGGCGGTTATGTATATAAAGAAATGGCCGGGGCCTATGCTTGGCTTCCTTTAGGTTTGCGGGTAGTAAATAAGATTAAGAAAATCGTAGCTGAAGAAATGGAAGCTATTGGCTCAGAGGAGATCATTATGACCGCCCTTCAAAACAAAGAAGTTTGGGAGAAAACTGGTCGTTGGGATGATGAGAAGGTTGATATTTGGTTTAAGACAGCACTCAAAAATGGCACAGAAGTTGGTCTTGGCTGGTCGCACGAAGAACCAATCATTGAAATGATGAAGTCGTATATTACGAGTTATCAAGATCTACCAAAATATGTTCACCAATTTCAAACAAAACTTCGAAATGAAGTGCGAGCCAAGAGCGGAGTAATGCGCGGTCGAGAATTTGTCATGAAAGACATGTACTCATTCTCTGTGAGCGAAGAAGCTCATAACGATTTTTATAAAAAGTCTACCGATGCGTATTTACAGGTCTACAAGCGACTTGGACTCGGTGACATCACTTATGTTACCTCAGCCTCTGGTGGAGCATTCACTGATAACTTCAGTCATGAATTTCAGACACTCTGTGAAGCAGGAGAAGATGTTGTCTATCTGCACAAAAAAGAAAATTATGCAGTCAATGAAGAAATATTCAATGACGCAACTCTGGCCAAGCTAAACGCACAAAAAGAAGATTTTGAAATGAAGAAGGCTGCAGAGGTAGGAAATATTTTTACCTTTGGTACTGAGAAATGTGAACAGATGGGACTTTCATTTACTGATGCTGAAGGTAAGAAACAGCCAGTATTTCTTGGTTCGTATGGCGTAGGTATTACTAGACTTGTGGGGGTGATTGCAGAAATCTTCTCTGATGATAAGGGTCTTATGTGGCCGACTCCTGTTGCTCCATTTCATGTTCATCTTGTTGCTTTGGGGGAAGACATGACTCAAGCTGAAAATCTTTATAAAGAGCTTACTGATGCTGGGGTTGAGGTTCTATTTGATGATAGGCCTTCTGTTATGGCTGGAGAAAAGTTTGCAGACGCTGATCTCCTTGGGATGCCACTACGTATTGTGATTTCAAAAAGAAGTCTTGAAAACGGTGGAGCTGAAATAAAAAAACGCACAGAAACAGAGAGTTCTATAGTCGCACTTAATGAAGTAGTTGCTCATGTTAAAAAAACTATATAGTAGATTTTCAAATGATATAGGTATTGATTTGGGTACCGCTAATACCCTGGTTTATTTGCGTGGTTCTGGCACAGTTATCAATGAGCCTTCTATTGTAGCTTTAAACCAAAAAACAGGTCAGATAGTAGCTGTGGGTAGAGAAGCCAAAAAGATGTGGGGTAAAACTCCAGCACATATCTCTATTGTCAGGCCCTTGATCGAAGGCGTGGTTTCTGATTTTGAAATTACTGAAGAGATGCTGGCTTACTTTATAAGAAAGACTGAAAAAATAAACAAAAAGTTTTTTCGGCCAAGAGTGGTGATCGGAGTTCCAAGTGGCATCACAAATGTTGAGATGCGTGCTGTTTACGATGCAGCTATAAATGCTGGAGCTAGAGAAGTATTCTTGGTTGAAGAAGCTATGGCTGCAGCTATTGGAGTTCGCCTGCCAGTGCTTTCTGCTACTGCTTCTTTGGTTGTCGATATTGGTGGCGGAACTACTGATATTGCTCTTATAGCTCTTGGCGGGATTGTTCGTTCCTTGAACCTTAGAGTAGCAGGGGATCATTTTAATGCTCGGGTTATCGAATACCTAAGAGATGAATTTAAACTCCTTATCGGAGAGCAAACTGCTGAACAAGTAAAGATCACCATTGGCAGTGCCATAGAAGAAGACGAATATCGTGAACTTGAAGTTCGAGGAAGGGATTTGATTTCTGGGTTACCTAGGGCTTTGGTGGTGACAGATGGGGATATACGAGAAGCCTTGGAGTATCCTATTTCACTTTTAGTCTCTGGTATTCGAGAAGTTCTTGAGACTGCTCCACCAGAGATGGTCGCTGATATTTTACAAAGCGGTATTGTCTTAACCGGTGGCGGGGCATTACTTCGAGGTTTGCCAGAGCTTCTTCAACAAGAACTCAAGCTCCCAGTCTACATTGCCGAAGATCCACTCTCGGCTGTAGTTCGTGGTACTGGCATTATCTTAGAAGATTTTGAAACTTATAAGAGCGCACTTTTGTCTATTGAAGACCATGTCACCGTTTCGTAATTCACCAACTAAATCTTGGCGCTTTGTTTTGTTTATCGTTTTTTGTATAGCGTTTGTCTGGCTTTTGTTTTCTTGGGTTAGAAAGTTTCGAGCTTCAACCGCTCCTCTTTATAGCGATTCTGCTTCTTTGGCTTTTCACTCAAAACAATCTTTAATCAAAAAAGTCATAGCTTTACAAACCGAATTAGATTCAAAAAATGCCGAGCTGACTTCTCTTAATACTCTTACTAGTGAAAATACTGCTTTAAAAGCTGAACTTGGACGCACCGATGCTATTAAGGGTAAATTAGCCAGAGTATTTGTCCCGCCAAACAGATCTATTTACGACACTATTGTTTTAGATGTCGGTAGTGAAGACGGCATAGCTGTGGACCAAAAAGTTTATGCCTTTGGCTCTATTTCTCTTGGTACTATTTCAGAAGTGTTGCCTCGTAGCTCAACAGTCCTTCTTTATAGTGCCTCAGGAAGAGAAACCGCTGGAACCACTACTGGGTCTGACTTAGCTGTAACTCTTATTGGGCGAGGAGCAGGTGAGTACGAAGTTCGTATGCCAAGAGATATATCTTTTCAAGAGGGAGGAATAATATCAGATCAAACTATCTCTGTTCATCCGTTAGCAAAGATTGAAAAAATTGTCACTGATCCACGAGATCCATTTCAAAGACTTTTGGCCAAAGTGCCGGTGAATTTGCAAACACTTAAGTGGGTGATAGTTAAATAGTTTTTATGAATTTTAGAATTGAGAAAAAATTAGAAGGGACGCTTGCCCGGGCGGGGCAAATAGAGACCAAGAATGGTGTTATTAAAACTCCAGCTTTTGTGACAGTGGGTACGAAGGCCACAGTCAAAGCTCTGACAGCTGAACAAGTGAGAAGTCTGGGAGCACAAGTAGTTTTGGCTAACACATATCATTTATATCTTCAGCCTGGTACAGATATAGTTGAGAAAGCTGGAGGTTTTGGCAAGTTCATGGACTGGCATGGTCCGACTATGACTGACTCAGGAGGCTTTCAAGCATTCTCTCTTGGTGCTGCCTTTGGAAGCGCTGTTTCAAAAGTCGCTTCCGCAGATACTCCTGTAGAAGACATTTCTCTTTCTATCGGTCAGCTGGCCAATGTCACAGATGAAGGTGTGACTTTTAAATCTCATATAGATGGTTCTATGCATTTGTTTACCCCAGAGAGCTCAATGAAAGCTCAGTGGAAAATAGGAGCTGATATGATCTTTGCCTTTGATGAATGCACTAGTCCAACCGCACCTTACGAGTATCAAAAGAAGTCACTGGCAAGGACGTACGAATGGGCAAAGCGTTCTCTTGAAGCCCATGAAGCACTAGATACAGATAAACAGCAAGCTCTCTTTGGTGTAGTACAGGGCGGCCGATATCAAGATCTTCGAGAAGAAGCTGCCAGAACCATAGGAGCACTGCCTTTTGATGGTTTTGGTATAGGTGGATCTTTTACCAAGGATGATATTGCGACCGCCGTAGGCTGGGTTAACAAAATCCTACCAGAAGAAAAACCAAGACACCTCCTTGGTATAGGAGAACCAAGAGACCTCTTTGATGCGGTTGAAGCCGGTTGTGATCTCTTTGACTGCATTGCTCCGACTCGCATGGGGCGTCATGGCACTTTGTACACTCATGACGGCAGGCTCAATATTCGAAATGCAAAGTTTATAGATGATTTTTCTACTTTAGAAGAAGGTTGCTCTTGTTATACTTGCTCTCACCACAGCCGAGCCTACTTGGCGCACTTATTTAGAGCTGATGAAATGACTGCTGCTACTTTGGCCTCTATTCATAACTTGCACTTTACTCTTCGTTTGGTGGAAAGAATTAGAGAGAGTATTTTGGACGGAACTTTTTCACAATTCAAAGAAGATTTCTGTACTAGATACTACAAAAAGTAGTATAATTATCCTGTATTATGACACTGCGAAAAACTTTGATTTATTTTCTTATTTTTACATCTGTAGCTGCTCTCTTTAGTTATAAAATCATTGTTAAGGCTTACGATAACGAGGATGCTTACGATATGAGAGACTAAAATCTTAGCTTTCTATAGTTTGTGTTTTTCCTATATAATGCGCTCTATGGAGCGCTTTGAACTTGTTAGTGAATTTAAGCCAGGCGGAGATCAACCCGAAGCTATTAAGGGTCTGCTCTCTGGTCTTAAGAAGGGGATGAAGACCCAGACTCTTCTTGGTGCAACCGGTACCGGTAAGACCTTTACCATGGCGAACATCATTGCCGAGGTGCAGAAGCCAACACTGATCATTGCTCACAACAAAACCCTAGCTGCTCAGCTTGCCAGTGAGTTTAAAACTTTTTTCCCGAACAACGCTGTTCATTACTTCGTCTCATACTATGACTATTATCAACCAGAAGCCTATTTGCCGACTACTGATACCTATATCGAAAAAGATGCTCAAATAAACAAAGAGATTGATAGGTTGCGTCACGCCACCACACAGAGCCTTCTGACACGGAGGGATGTAATCATTGTGGCATCAGTTTCTTGCATCTATGGTCTTGGTTCTCCAGTTGAATACGAAAAAGTAAATTTCAAAATAGAAAAGGGTATGACTCTCAGTCGAACTGAAGCTATGCAAAGGCTAGTATCTATCCACTATGAACGCACAAATGCAGACCTTTCTCCAGGACAATTTCGAGCTCTTGGAAACACAGTTGAGATCATGCCTATCTCTGAAACTATTCAGTATCGAATTTTATTTTCTGGAAACAAAGTCGAAGAAATCCTAAAGGTTGACCCAGTTTCTTCTCGCATCTTGCAAGAAGAAAGCTTCGTCTTTATCTTCCCAGCCAAGCACTTCATCACTGCTCCAGATCAAAAAGAACGAGCGGTGGCTGCTATTGCTTCAGAACTCAAAGCTCAGCTTGCTTATTTTGAAGCAGAAGGAAAGCTCCTCGAAGCAGAACGCATCAAGCGTCGCACGACCTACGATATGGCCATGATCAAAGAGATGGGCTATTGCTCAGGTATTGAAAATTATTCTCGACTTCTCTCAGGCAAAGCTCCTGGAGAACCACCAGAGACACTTCTTTCTTATTTCCCTCATGCCAAAGACGGTACGCCAGAGTTCCTACTCTTTATCGATGAGTCTCATGTCACTATCCCACAGCTAGGAGCTATGTATGCTGGGGACGCTTCTCGAAAGCAAACTTTGGTAGACTTCGGTTTTCGTCTCCCAAGTGCCAAAGACAACAGACCACTAAAATTTGAAGAGTTTAAAGAACGCATAGGTCAAAGTATTTTTGTGTCTGCTACTCCAGGCAAATATGAAGCCCAAAATAGTGAGCAAACGGTAGAACAAATCATTCGTCCAACAGGCCTCGTAGATCCAGAGGTTGTTGTAAGGCCAATTCTAGAAGATGGGTCATACTTAGGCCAAGTCCAAGATTTCATTAACGAATCTGTAGAAGAAATCAAAAAAGGCGGACGAGTTCTTGCAACAACTCTTACCAAAAAAATGGCTGAAGATTTGGCTACCTATCTCAAGGAGCGAGGTGTCAAAGCTGAATACATGCACAGTGACGTGAAGACTATTGAACGTATCCAGATCATCACCAAGTTCCGTAAGGGAGTGTTTGATATTTTGGTTGGGGTAAACCTTCTTCGAGAAGGACTCGATATGCCGGAGGTGTCGCTCATTGGGATTTTGGATGCTGATAAGGAAGGATTTCTCCGAAGTGAAGTCTCGCTCATCCAAACCATCGGTCGAGCAGCTCGAAATGCCAACGGTCGGGTTATCCTCTATGCTGATGAAATAACTGGCTCTATGGATAGAGCTATGAGCGAGACTAAGCGTCGTCGTGATATTCAACTCGCTTACAACAAAGCCCATGGCATCACACCAAAAACTATTTCAAAGGCCATCAACGATATCACTGAAGGCATGGAGAGTGAGCACTCAAAGGCCGTAAATGCTGAACTGGCTCTTGATATGGAGCTCTTTGCCGCAGTAGAAGCAGCTGGTAAGGGCAAGAAGGGTAGAGGCAAGAAAAACCCTATCGAAAAACTCATCGCTCTTAAAGAAGCTGAAATGAAAGAAGCGGTCAAAGTCCTAGACTTTGAAACCGCCGCAATCCTTCGAGATGAGATAGTCGTACTTAAAAACAAAACTTATATAAATCCTTAAATCCTATGGAACTAAAAATAAAAAAACTTCACGAAGACGCCAAACTTCCAACCAAGGGTCATCCTGGGGATGCAGGCATTGATTTTTATACCTTAGAAGAAGTAGTCTTTGCCCCTGGTAAACAAGAGCGGGTCAGAACAGGTGTAGCCATAGAGATACCAGGTGGTCACGTAGGCCTTATCTGGGACAAATCAAGCATTTCCTTTAACAACCAACTCAAAATTATGGGAGGAGTGATAGATGCTGGCTATAGGGGAGAAATCATTGCTTCTATGGTCAACATGTCTTCTGAAACTCAGGTTTTGAAAAAGGGACAAAAGTTTACTCAGATGCTGATTCAGAAATTTGAAGATTGTGAGATAGTAGAGACTTCTGAGCTCTCTGAAACAGTCCGTGGTTCCGGCCGAGAGGGCAGTACTGGGCATCATTAAATTGATTTAGAGCATTGACTTATAGTGTTATATATGCTATAATATAAATGAACTAAAATCAAAACCGAATATGGCAACTAAAAAGAAAGCAAAGTCTGTAAATCGGATTCCTGCAAAAAAAGTGGTTACCAAAAATGCCA
>JBDHUQ010000007.1:0-14643 GCA_039809205.1 Minisyncoccia bacterium
GTGACCCTACGGGGAATCGAACCCCGATTTAAGCCTTGAGAAGGCTCCGTCCTAACCGTTAGACGATAGGGCCATTTGAGATAAATACTATACATAGAAAATGACTTTATTTCAATCCTTGGTTTAAGTCACAAAAGTCTCCTTGAAACGGTGTATAATATAGAGTATGAAAAGACGTTACATGATTATAGTTTTATTAGTAGTATTTGCTACTTTGTTTTGGGGTTTAACCAAAAGTATTTCTAATGCTCCAGTTAAGAATCCAGAAAAAGAAAATATGAACCCAGAACCAGTTCCTGCACAGAAGGAAGGGAAAATAGTTGTTTTGTCTCCACTTCCAGAATCAACTGTTTCAGCTTCTCCGGTTGTTATAAAGGGCCAGGCTGTGGGCAGCTGGTTCTTTGAAGCTTCTGCTCCAGTAGATATTGTGAATTGGGACGGTCTTATTATCGGCCAGGGTTATATCAGTGTTGATCAAGGTTATGATTGGATGACTACTGATATGGTTCCATTTACTGGCGTAATTAACTATGACGCAAGTCAGCTTGGAGCTTATAAATATGGTTGGATAATCATGAGAAAAGATAATCCAAGTGGCGAACCACAGTTTGACGATTCGCTCGAATTTAAGATACTATTCCCATAATGATAAATAAAAAACAAATTATCTTTTTTATAGTAGCCGTTTTAGCCATTGTAGCTTTTGTAGCTATTGGTTTTAAGAAAAGTGGTGAGGATATAAAAACTAGCAATACAAGTCCTGATGGTACAGCCATTAATCCGGCAGAGGAGACAGATAAGGTTAGAATTTCCGAAAAAAATGAGCACTACACTATAGATGCTGTTTATCCTAAGGTAACCAGTGATGCTATCAGCACTTACTTTAAGAGCTATGTAGAAGGAGAGGTGACTCAGTTTAAAAATGACACAAGCTGGGTTAATGATGTGGGCAGTGCTTCTGAAGGAATGCTTTCTCTAAGCATTAGTTATGAAGTAGTGAAGAGTTCAACGGTGCAAAACTACATATTTAGCGAGTCTTCCTATACAGGAGGGGCTCATGGACTCCAAGTGAGAAGAACATTTTCTTTTGACAAAGGGGGACAACTTCTTAGTATTTCAGGTCTTTTTACAAATGGCATGGATGGTCTTTCTGCTTTCTCTAAGCTGGTTCAAAAAGAGTTGTTGAAAAGGGAAAATGCTCAATCCGATTGGATAGCTGATGGTGCTTCTCCTAAAGAAGAAAACTATCAAGCTTTTGTTGTGACTGACGAAGGTTTGACAGTTTTGTTTGATCCATATCAAGTGGCTCCATATGCTGAGGGTAATATAGATATAGCTATCCCTGTTTCTTCATTTAAATCTATTGCTAAGCCTGAGTTTTGGAATCTGGTTCGCTAGTCTAACTCTCTCTCAATACTTGATTCGATAAGCAACGGATCAATGTCGGCACTTTCTCCAGAAATTCTCATGACATCTTTGTCTACTTTTTTAAGCTCTTTGCCAGAGTTGTTATAGTGATTTATTACTGTTTGCATAGAAGCTCCAAGCTTGTTGTGATATTCCTGATAAGCACTTAAATGTTTGCCCAGCTCTTCTACTCGACGTCTTATATCTTTGGCCGTTTCTTCTATTTTTAGAGCTTTTAGTCCTTGCAAGACTGTTTGAAGATAGGCTAGGAAAGAAGTAGGCGAGACTATTATCACTCTGTATTTTGAAGCCGCTCTTTGAATCAAGTTTTCTGATTCTTCGCCTGTACCCACTGTTCCAACTAGTAAATCATAATATATGGCTTCATGAGGAATAAACATAAAGGCAAAATCCATAGTGTTGTTTTCTGGTTGGATATATTTTGATGTTTCTACAATTCTATTCTTTAGATCGTTTTCAAATACTTTGGCTAAATCTTTTTTGCGTGCCAGATCTTTTTCTTCTGTCATACGGTTGTAGTTTTCAAGGGAGAACTTTGAATCAACTGGGATGATTTTATCTTTTACAAATACTGCAGCATCAACAATAGTTCCATCAGGAAAGCTGTATTGCATAGAATAACCGTCAGGCGGCAAGATGTTCTTAAGTAGTGTCTCCAGATAATATTCACCTAAAACGCCTCTTTGCTTTGGATTTTTAAGAATATCTTGTAGTTGGGCTAGGCTTTCGGTAAAACCGAGCACTTGTTTATTTCCTTCATCTAAGCGTGTGAGTCGTTCAGTGATATCTGAGATGATTTTGTTTGATTGCACAGTTTGAAACTGAAGACTCTCACGCATACTTTTTTCACTTTCCCCAAGTTTATGATCGACAGTTTTTTGCAAGTCACTCATTTGTTGGAGTAGGAGAGCGAGACTTGTTGACTGGTCGGCAGAGGAATCTTTTTTCTTGGAAAATAAAATATAAGCTACGAAAATCCCGATACCTATACCAATGAGACTATAAACTATTTGCATATTTATCTATTGTACATGTAAAAGCTCAAATAAAAAAAGCCGCCTTCAGAGAAGGCGGCACTCACAAATCGTTGAGTCAAATATGTTAACCCAAGTACTTTTTCTTACCAGACTGTTTGACTCTCTCAGGATGTGGTAAGTAATCCAAGTACTTTGCTTACGTGTCAGTTCATTCTTATAAACTTTCCACTGGATTTAATGGGTGTAAGTTTTTTCAGACGAACTGTCTCTGTCGTGCCCTAAATTAGACCCGGAGAACGGTCTAAATGGTCAAAGGGATGTTACTGTTATGTTCTTTTATATATTAGCACCTTATAGTATATTTGTCAAGCTTATTTTTCTAGACATTTTTTAAGTGTAAAAATCCAGTCTTCTTCACCTATAGGGTTCTTTAGTTTTTCTGCAAGGAGCCAAGAAAGGTATCCTGGGTCAATTTTTGCTACTTCTTCAACTCTCATGCCTTTATGCTTGCCAAAATTTAACTCTCTGATAAAAGCTGGTTCTTTGGTTCTGTTTATCATATCTTCTAGTGCTTCTTGCTCTGACTTTCCGGCTTCTTTCATTTTGTTTAGCATGTATTCAAAAAGTTTTTCGAGGACTATTACATCTGCTAGGGCGTCATGAGCTCCAACATCAAGTTCCATATCCAGAGCATAGCGTAGGAATTGTAGTTTGTAGTTACTAAAGTTGTTCTCTATGTCTAGAGCCCTTATATTTTTGTAAGTGCAGATAATATTTGTAGGGTTAATGTCTTCGGATGTAAGCATGGCAACGTCAAAAGCACTATTATGGGCTACCACAATGGTTTCTGGACTCTCAAAAAGATTTTTTATTTCTTGGTATCTTGGGGATTCTTTAAATCTGGGTTTTCCTTCTACCATACGGTTAGAAATATGATGTACCGCACTTGATTCAAAAGGGATAGATACTCCTGGGTTAAAGAGTTCATTTAGTATAGGAGTAGGAACACTACGCTCTTTGATAGCAAGTTGAATTATACGATCTTCAGGGGTGTTGCCTGTTGTTTCTGTGTCAAAAAATAAGATTCTCATAGCCTATATTCTAGCATGCTATACTTTATCCATTATGAATACCCTGCAAGCCAAAGTTCGAGAAAAACTAAAGATAGCCATGAAAGATAAGGACCAGGTAGGTCTTGATACACTTCGAGCAGTCATTGCGGGATGCACCAATGAGCTCGTTGCTACAGGCAAAACTCCACAGGATGATTTAGATGATGCTGGTGTTATCAAGGTTATCACTAGGCTCATAAAACAACGTAGAGATTCTATTGAACAGTTCACTAATGCGGGCAGAGCAGACTTGGTAGCAGGGGAGCAATCTCAGTTATATGTCCTAGAGCAGTTCATGCCAGAGCAAATGTCTGAAGATAAAATTCGAGCTATCGCAGTTGCAAAGCAAACAGAACTAGGCCATATGGATAAATCTAAAGTCGGAATCTTAGTTGGGGCTGTAATGAAAGAGGTTGGAGGGCAAGCAGACGGAGCAACAGTTAAGAAAATAGTTGAAGGTTTATTTGCCTAGTTTTTGGATTTTGATGCCTGCAGAAGTATACACAGCACAGTCAATTAATATATTTAGAGAAAAATTTTTCTCTCTAATTCAAGCGTCTAATAATATTGTTATTACAGCCCATATTTCACCAGATGATGATTCTATTGCTTCTGTACTTTCAATGTACAGTATTTTGACTCAAAAGTATCCTGAGAAAAAAATACAAATGATTTATACTGGGCAATCAGTTGATCGTTATAGTATTTTTTATAATTTTGAAAAAATACAATTTGTTGATGATATTGCTAGCTATTTAAAGGACATAGACTTATTAGTTTTTCTTGATTGTAACAATATAAAAAGATCTTCTCGTTTTCCAGAAAAATTCTCAGATATAAAAAATCTTATTTGCATAGATCACCACTCCTCTTTGCCAGATGAATTTTCCCTTGCTCTTATAGATAGCAGTTATTCTTCTAATTCAGAGCTTATATATGATACTTTGGAGGCAGAAAATTATTTAGATAAAAATTTATCAGAAATTTTCCTATTAGGGATACTTGGAGACACCGGGAATTTAACCCATATAAATAAAGGTCAATCAAAAGTGTTTTCTATAGTTAAGAAGCTAGTAGAGGTTGGTGATATAAGAATAGACTCTTTTCTATCAAAGTTTAAATTTATACCTAAGAAAATTATACCTTTGTTGCAAGAATATGTTAAAAATACTAATTTTTTAGAGATAGAAAATTGGCCTTCTTTGCAATATAGTTTTGTGGATAGGAAATTTATTTATGAATATGGCTTTTCAGATGAGGACATGAGTGCCGCAAGTCATATTTATCTCAGTCAATATTTACCAAGAATACAAAATCAGTCGTGGGGATTTGTATTCTCTCCTAGGAGTGATGGTGGTGTCAGAATGTCCTCTCGTTCAAATGCTGACAGTGTTAACGTTAGGATATTTCATGAAAAAATGGGTATAGGAGGTGGCCATGATAGAGCTTCTGGTGCAAATTTTATAAAGGAAGATGGAGATATTATGTCTATAGATGAGTGTTTAAATTTTGTTTTAGAGTTTATGAAAAATAACAAGCCTGTGTTATCTTAAGAAATATGGCATTTCTTGATGAAATCACAATTTTAGCTTCGGCAGGTAAGGGTGGAAACGGTGTTGTTTCTTGGCGTCGTGAGAAGTTTATTGCCAAAGGTGGTCCAAACGGCGGAGATGGTGGTCGTGGCGGGGATGTTTATGTAAGGGCTATCCGAAGCCTTAGGGTTCTAGATCAGTACAGAAGTAAAAAAGAATACTTTGCTGAAAATGGTGTTCCAGGAGGAGGACGTTCTTTCAAGGGAGCCAACGGAGAAGATCTATACATAGAATTTCCTATTGGATCAAAAATAACAAACCTAAATACAGGTGCTATTTATGAACTGACAAAAGAAGGCCAAGAAATACTTATCCTTCGGGGGGGAGCAGGCGGATATGGCAATGAGCATTTTAAAAGTTCAACCAATCAAGCTCCAAAGGAGGCAACTCCAGGAAAGGAAGGAGAGAGTGCTGAGTTACGCATAGAGGTTTCTTTGATTGCTGATGTAGGACTTGTCGGTTTTCCAAACGCTGGTAAATCAAGTCTATTAAATGCTCTGACAAATGCCACCGCTAAGGTAGGTGAGTATCCGTTTACTACCATTGATCCAAATCTTGGAGACTTGTTCGGTTTTATCATTGCTGATATTCCTGGACTCATTGAGGGGGCAAGTGCTGGCAAAGGTCTTGGTTTTACTTTCTTAAGACATATCACTAAAACAAAAATAATTCTTCATCTCATATCTCTAGAACAAGAAAATCCTATGGAGGCTTACAAAACTATTCGTAGCGAGCTAACAGAGTTTGGGCAAGGATTACCTGAGAAAGAAGAGTTGATACTTTTAACTAAAACTGATGTTACAAATGCTGAGCAAGTTCAGAAAGTAAAAAAGGAATTTGAGAATATGGGCAAAAAAGTTTTTGCAGTGACGCTCTTTGATGATGAAAATGTTAAAGTCTTTAGAGATGAACTCATACATTTTTTGAAAGAAAAAATTTCTTAATTTAGGCACAAAAGGAAAGCCCCACTTATTGTGGGGCAAACTTTTTTGGTCAAGCACTTTGGTTTCAGTTTTTTCTTTTCGGTCCAGGAATCTGGTTTCCAGATGCAAGTTGCTTTGTGATAGCTCTTTGACCCCAATCATCTTCGTCTGATGAATGGTGGTTTGAACTTGTTTTAATAGGCTTTCTCTGTTGCAGTGAGTCACTACTTGGTTCTACATAAATAACTTTTGTTCTGTTTGAAAGCCGTTTTCCGAATGTTCTCATAGAAATGAGATCAAAAAATTCTGCAAATGGATGCATCGGATGATCTACAGATAACCTCATAATAATTCGGTTTAGTAAGTTAAAAAAACTATTTTCTGTATTATTATACTCCTTTTTAATACAAAAGTCAAACTATTTTGGTAAAAATTCCTTTTAATATATACTTTCCTAGATGAAAGAATACTACGCTACTATTGGTCTTGAAATACACGCAGAACTAAGTACAGAAAGTAAGATGTTCTGTGGTTGTAAAAACGATCCGGATGAAACAAGACAAAATACAAATATTTGTCCTATTTGCATGGGTCACCCTGGAACGCTTCCTGTGCCAAACAAGAAGGCAATTGAGAACGTTATCAAGGTCGGTCTTGCTCTTGGATCAAACATAGCAAACTTCACTGAGTTCGACAGAAAAAATTATTTCTATCCTGATATTCCAAAAGGTTATCAAATTTCTCAATATAAATATCCTATTGTCTCAGGTGGGTCATTAAATGGTAAGACGATAACTCGTATTCATCTTGAAGAAGACACAGGGCTTTCAAAGCACGATAGGGGGAACTTTACATTGCTAGATTTTAATCGTGCTGGAGTACCTCTTATGGAACTTGTTACAGAACCAGTCATCCATAGTGCTAAAGAAGCAGGTGATTTTGCTCGTGAGCTTCAGTTGCTACTACGAACTCTTGGGGTTTCAAATGCAAATATGGAAAAAGGAGAGATGAGGGTTGAACCAAATATTTCTCTTTCAGATGATCCAAATAAATTCGGAACTAAGGTTGAAGTAAAAAATCTTAACTCTTTCAAAAGTGTTGAGAAGGCTATCGAATATGAACTTGCTCGTATGCAGGCCTTATATGAGGCAGGCAGAGAAAATGAGATAGTCCAAGAAACTCGTGGCTGGGATGAATCAAAACAGAACACTTTTTCACAGCGTTCAAAAGAAAATGCAAATGACTATAGATATTTTCCAGATCCTGATATTCCAAAGTTTATGTTAAATGAGCTTTTTAATATTGAAGTTTTGAAGGCGGATTTGCCTGAGTTTCCTTGGGAAAAAAGAGCTCGTTATCAGAGAGACTTTGGACTTAAGGCTGAAGAAGCTGAGGTTTATGTTCAAGATGAATCTTTATCAAAATATTTTGAAACAGTGATTCAGAACCTGGCTTCTGTCGATCAGAGAAAGACAGCTTCAAATTATTTGATTTC
The DNA here is from genome assembly GCA_039809205.1 of Minisyncoccia bacterium. Taxonomy (GTDB): domain Bacteria; phylum Patescibacteriota; class Minisyncoccia; order Phycocordibacterales; family UBA9973; genus UBA4124. The sequence continues at coordinate 7,528 of JBDHUQ010000007.1, forward strand.
TGACATGCTCGGTATTTTGAAAAGAGATAGTGAGGCTAAAATGCCTTCTCCAGTTAACTTTACTGCTCTTATAAACATGGTTTCAAATGCAGAGGTCACTTCTCGTGGTGCAAAAGACATACTTTCTATTCTCATGAGGGCTGATCAAGACCCTAAGGTCTTGGCAGAGAGAGAAGGTTTGATTCAGCAAAATGATGAAGAGTCTATTAGAAACACTGTTAAAAAAATAATTTCTGAGAATGAAGCTTTGGTTTTGCAATATAAGTCAGGTAAAGAAACTATCATCCAGGCACTTGTGGGAATAATGATGAAAGAGACAAAAGGTAGTGCCAATCCACAGATTGCTTTGAAGCTTTTCAAGGAAGAACTTTCGAACTAGTTTATCTGCGCGTAGCGGATGATATACTTAAATAATATGAATAAACAAATAATTTTTGTAATACTTGCCCTTATTGTTGGCTTTGTTGGAGGTATGTTGTTTACCACTCCGGCTCTTAGAAACCACCCGATGATGGGGGTAGCAGGTAATATTCAAAATCCTCACATAGGCATGGGTAGTCAAGCTCCTATGACCGGAAGGCAAATGATGGAAGCTATGACTTTGAAATTGAAAGATAAGTCAGGAGATGATTTCGACGCAACTTTTATAGAGCAGATGATTCCGCATCACCAAGGTGCTGTAGAGATGGCACAGTTGGCTCTAACTTCTTCAAAGAGACCAGAGATTATCAAGCTTGCCAACGACATCATTGCTTCGCAGCAAAAAGAAATAGAGCAAATGCGTTCTTGGCAAAGAGCTTGGTTTGGTATAAATCCACAATAATTTGCTATAATCTCCTTTAATGAAAAAACTAAAAGTAGCTATAAATGGGTTTGGAAGAATCGGTCGAGCTTTTTTGAAAATTGCCTGGGATAACCCGGAGATAGATATCGTAGCAGTCAATGATTTAGGTTCCATAGAGAGCTTGGCGTACCTTTTGCGTCATGACACAGTTTATAGAAATTGGGATCATAAAGTAGAAGTTTGGGGAGCTGACTTGGTAATAGATGGAAAAATAGTAAAGTTTATCTCAGAAAAAGACACAACTAAACTTCCATGGAAAGCTCTAGAAATAGATGTTGTTGTAGAATCAACAGGTCTATTCACTGCCTTTGATAAGGCAAAGTTCCATATTGATGATGGTGCTAAGCGTGTGGTTATTTCTGCTCCAGCAAAGGGTTCAGATGGCTCTGTACCAGGAGAGACAATTCTTCTTGGGGTAAATGAAAATAAGTTTGGTACTTGCGAGATAACATCAAACGCTTCTTGTACGACCAATGCCGCTTCGCCTCTTATAGCAATTCTTGATGAAGCTCTAGGTATTGATAAAGCAGTTCTTAATACTGTTCACGGCTATACCGCTTCTCAAGCTCTTGTAGATGGGCCAAGTAAAAAAGATTTAAGAGAAGGGCGTGCAGCTGCGCAGAATATCGTGCCGAGTTCTACAGGTGCTGCAATTGCAGTAACTAAAGCCTTTCCAAAGCTTGATGGACTCTTTGATGGTATCTCTATTCGTGTGCCTGTTCCAGCTGGTTCAATAGTAGATATAACTTTTATTTCCAAGAAAAACACTACTGCTGAAGAAGTAAATAATATTTTGAAAAAAGCATCTCTAGATCCGAAATGGTCAAAACTTTTTGCTGTTACTGATGAGCCATTAGTATCAAGTGATATCTTGGGCGAGAGTCACGCTTCTATTGCTGACCTTGAAATGACTCGTGTAGTTGGAGGAAATCTTGTGAAAGTTATGGGGTGGTATGACAACGAAATGGGGTATACGCATACTTTAGTCGACCATGTTATTAAGACAGGAAAAACTATTTAATTTATGAAAATACATCTCGCTACAGATCACGCAGGGTTTGAACACAAGGAATACCTTAAGGCTCATTTGCTGGAGAAAGGCTATGAGGTTGTTGATCACGGACCTACCAAACTTGATGAGAATGATGACTATCCTGATTTTATTACTCCTTGTGCAAAAGCTATATCTATCTCTTTAGAAGATAAAGCAGTTATATTTGGAGGATCAGGCGAAGGGGAAGCTATGTGTGCCAATCGTATAAAAGGTGTTCGGGCCGTTGTTTACTATGGTGGATCAAAAGATATATTAATTTTCTCTAGAGATCATAATGATGCAAATATTCTTTCAATAGGGGCAAGATTTATCACTGCAGAAGAGGTTGGTCCTGCTGTAGATTTGTGGCTTGAGACACCATTTTCAGGAAACGAAAGACATATAAGAAGGTTAAGTAAATTTTAAATGATAGAGATAATTCCGGCAGTATTGCCACAGACATTTAGAGATATAGAGAACGCAGTTGATATGGTTCGCGAACTTGCACCGACTATTCAGGTGGACTTTTGTGATGGCAAATATGTTGAAACTAAGACTTGGTGGTTCAATGGTAAGGATATTCAGAAAAAAGAAGATATTGTTTCTGAAAAAATAGGTTTGCCATTTTGGGATAGTATCAACTATGAGTTCGATCTTATGGTCTCTGACCCTCTCTCACAAATAGATACTTTTGTAGCGCTGGGGCCATCTAAGATTATTTTTCATAAAAAAAGTATTTCTATAGAAGCGCTCCAAGATTATTTTGAGAAGTTGCCAGAAGTGACTAGGCAAATCATTTCTTTTGGTATTGCTCTTGAACTTGATGATGATCCGGCTGAAATTGCACCTATTGTTCCTTATTTGAGGCGAGTGCAATGTATGGGCATTGAACATATAGGAAGCCAAGGTCAGCACTTTACTGATAAAGCTATTTCTTTAGTTCAGAAAGTCTATGAGCTTTATGGAGATAAGGTTCGCATTAGTGTAGATGGGGGAGTTAATGCAGAAAATATACCAAAGCTAGTATCTGCTGGTGCAAGAAGACTTGTGGTAGGCTCCGCGATATTCCAAAGTATCGATCCTCACGGTACAATAGAAGAGTTACAAAATCTTGCTAACTCATAAAAATGAAAAATAAGATTGGTACCTATACAACCAGAGAACTATCTATCAAGGCAAATGAAATAAGAGAAAGCATCATAGAGATGTTGCTTGAAGCGGGTTCAGGGCATACTGCTGGGCCTCTTGGTATGGCAGATGTTTTCACTGCTTTATATTTTGATCTTCTGCGTCATGATCCAGAAAAACCTGACTGGGAAGGTCGGGATAGGTTAGTGCTTTCAAACGGTCATATAAATCCAGTTCTGTATGCAACTATGGCACACGTAGGCTATTTTCCTGTTGAAGAATTAAAAACGCTTAGGAAGTTTGGTTCTCGTCTTCAAGGTCATCCTCATAGGGATTTCTTGCCATATCTAGAAACATCTTCTGGTCCGCTTGGTTCGGGTCTTTCTCAGGCTGTTGGTATGGCTATTGCGAATCGCATAGACGAAGGAGTAACGAGCGATAAGTATTTTTATTGTTTGCTTGGAGATGGTGAACTAAATGAGGGAAACAACTGGGAAGCGATAATGCTTGCCGGTAAAGAAAAACTTCGCAACCTAATCGCCATTGTAGACCGTAACAATATTCAGATCGATGGCTATACGGAAGACATAATGCCACTTAATGACTTATCGAAAAAATGGGAAGCGTTTAACTGGCACGTACAAGAAATAGATGGACACAACATTGAAGCGATCATTGATGCGGTGCACAAGGCAAAAGCGGTATTTGAAAAGCCGTCAGTGATCATCGCGCGTACTATTCCCGGAAAAGGCGTGCATGAATTTGAGCGCAAGTTTGAATGGCACGGCAAAGCGCCTAACAAAGAAGAAGCCAAAATGGCACTCGACGAACTCCGTACGTTAGAAGGAAAGATTAAGAGTGAACACAAATAATTATGCTTAACCCTGATTTAAAACTGAATAATAAAATCTGGAATGACGATGTGGAGCAAGTGCCGATTCGCAAAGGCTTTGGTGAAGGCTTGGCAGAGGCAGGGGAGAGCAATAAAAACATTGTTGCTCTTTCGGCAGACCTTACCGAAAGCACACAGATGCATTTGTTTAAAAACAAGTTTCCTGAACGATTTGTAGAGATAGGTGTTGCAGAGCAAAATTTAGCAACAGTCGCTAGTGGTATGGCAGCAATGGGCAAGTATCCATTTTTCTCCTCTTATGCCATGTTTTCTCCTGGTAGAAACTGGGAACAAATTCGCACTACACTCGCATATAATGATAGAAAAGCAGTGATTGTTGGAAGTCATGCTGGTGTATCTGTTGGTCCTGATGGTGGAACTCATCAAGCCATAGAAGATATTGCTCTTATGCGCGTTCTACCAAGAATGACAGTCCTTTCTCCATGTGATTCTATTCAAGCAAAGAAAATGACTTTGGCTCTCTCTGTAAACCCAACACTTGCATATTTACGTTTAGCTCGAGAGAAAACTCCAATCATCACTTCTGAAGAAACTCCGCTTGAAATAGGTAAAGGACAAATCCTTTATCGGCCAGAAGGAGTGGCTCATGTGGCTATTATTGCGACGGGTGCACTAGTTGCTAACGCTCTTCGTGCTGCAAAAGATTTGGAAGACAAAAAGCACATTAAAGCTATTGTGGTGAATATTCATACCATCAAGCCTCTTGATGAAGAGTTGATACTGAAAGTTGCTAAAGAGGCTAAGGCTATTGTCACAGTAGAGGAGCATCAAATTGCCGGAGGCTTAGGTAGTACTGTAGCAGAATGTCTTGCAAGGCATTTCCCAACACCAATAGAATTCATTGGTGTTTCCGATCAATTTGGTCAGTCAGGCACACCAAAAGAACTTGTTGAATATTATGGAATGGGACGAGATGCTATTGAAAAAGCAGTGCTAAAAGTTATTGAGAGAAAATCTTAAAAAAGTGGTTTAGGTGTGTAGTCTACTGGAGCTTCTGATAGGTGTTTTAATAGTTGCTCTTTAGAGAGCAAACCTTTTTGTGCTCCAACAAATTGAACCACGCTCATCGAATTTATCGGACCCCATGTCAGAGCTTCTTTTAAAGATTTACCTTCAAGTAGAGCTACGGAAACTGTTGAAGCAAAGGCATCTCCTGCACCAGTTCTTTCATAGGGCTCATGAGGATAGATAGGCATGAACAATGTTTCAGACCCATCAGAAGCGTAAGCACCATTTATACCGTCAGTGATAAAGATTATCTTTGGTCCGAGAGCATGAAGTCCTGCAAAAAGATCTTGAACTTTGTTACTTTCTGTTTTTAGAATTCTTTGAGCTTCTTCAACATTGCAAAAGAAAGCATAGGTATGAGAGTAAATAACCTTAAGGACCTCAATGCCCATTTTCATTTGAAATGTTCCTGGTTGGAATACCAACTTTATTTCTGGGTTCTTAACCACATATTCGGCAATTTCTCTGTGATAAGCTTCAGTACCTTCCCCTAAAGAAGATAAATAAATCATTTTTGGAGCTGGCATATCCTGCGGGAAAGAAACAGGGAAATGTGCGTGTTTTACCAAAATAGTTCTATCAACATCGTACCAAAGCACATAGTGGTAGTTGGTGGGTATTCCTTCATGGCTACCAACATATTTTGTAGAGACATTATTTTTTCTTAGCTCTTCTAGGCAGTTCTCTCCATGAAAGTCCTTACCTACATGAGCCATTAGGGCTGATGAGATACCTAGTCTTGCAGCCGAAACAGCAGCATTAGCACTGTTTCCAACAGCACGCACTTCTTCTACGGATTCGTATGGCACCTTGTCGCCAAAACGAAGAGAGAGTTTGCAATTATGCTCATCTATATCGCAGTTTACCTGCGCATCCTTAAGTCGAATAAAGGCATCAGTCACGATGTCTCCAATAGCTAAAAAGTCTATGTTTTCATTTTGCATAAAATCATTATAGCCACTTTTCTCTTATGGTACAATTATATTGTGAAATCACTTAGAGCTTATATTTCTGAAGCTAAAAGAGAGAAGAAGGCTATTGGCCATTTTAATTTTTCTAACATTGAAGGTCTTTGGGCAATAGTACATGGGGCACAAAATGTTGGGGTACCGGTTATTGTTGGCGTTTCTGAAGGAGAGGAGGCTTCGGTTGGAATACACGAAGCAGTTGCCTTGGTCAAATCAATAAGAAGCAATCTTAAGTTACCAATATTTTTAAATGCCGATCATCATTATTCTGTAGAGAGCGTAAAGAAAGCCATAGATGCGGGTTTCGATAGTGTTATATTTGATGGAGCTAAGCTTTCCCTAGAAGAAAATATAGAAAAAGCTAAAGAATGTGTAAGTTATTCAAGAAAAAGCGATAGAGATGTAATTGTTGAGGTTGAACTTGGGTACATAGGTCAATCATCTAAAGTTTTAGATTCTGTACCAGAAGGGGTGTCCCTTGAAATGTTAACAGACCCTGCAGACGCTAAACGTCTTATGGCGGAAAGTGGTGCTGATATGCTTGCCCCAGCTGTTGGTAATATTCACGGTATGTTCAAGGGAGGGGTAGATCCTAGACTTGATATTAAAAGAATAAAACAAATTGCAGAAGCTACAGATGTACCTCTTGTACTACATGGGGGTTCAGGAAACGATGCTGATTTTGATGATGCTATAGAAGCGGGTATGTGTGTTGTTCATGTAAACACTGAGCTTCGCAAGGCCTATACCGAAGGTGTTAAAAAATATATGGAGGAGTATCCAAATGATGTTGCTCCATATAAATATGGTGAAGCTGGGAAGTTAGCAATGCAAAAAGTAGTAGAAGAAAAACTAAGAGCCTTTTCAAGAATAAAATAAACATGAAAGAACAGTTGGAAAAAATAATTAAAGGAGAAGTTCTTTTTGATGAAGAAACGCTGTTGAGATATTCTAGAGATGCTAGTTTGTTTGAAGTGCGTCCTAAGGTGGTGGTTTTTCCTAAAGATAGTGCTGATATCCAATCCTTGGTGCAATTTGCTCTTAGAGAAAAGAAAAATGACCCAAGTATATCGATCACAGCTCGTTCAGCTGGAACAGATATGTCAGGTGGCCCGCTAAACGAATCTATCATTTTAGATACTACAAAATATTTAAATAAAATTATTTCTATTGATGAAACAAGAGGTATTGCAGAGCCTGGTGTTTTTTATCGTGATTTTGA
>JBDHUQ010000008.1:0-14455 GCA_039809205.1 Minisyncoccia bacterium
CTACCATTATTGAGCCGGTTCTTATGATATTTATTGGAGCTGCTGTTGGGTTCTTTGCTATTTCTATGCTTTCTCCTATGTATTCGATAATGGACTCTATTAAATAGGCCATGTATAGGTATCGTAAAAACCAAGCAGGCACAACTCTTATTGAAACTCTTGTTGCAGCTACTGTGTTTGTTGTTTTTTCTTTGGCTATTTATCAGCTTTATTCAAAAATGGTTGAACTTTCGGTGCGTATACGTGTTAAAACTATCGCTACTCAAGTTGCAAGTGAGCAAATAGAATTTATTCGTAATCTTCAGTATGTTGATGTTGGAACTGTTTCAGGGTTACCTTCTGGTGTTGTACCACAAACAAAATCTGTTACTAGAAGTAATCTAACTTTCAACGTTAATACCACTATTCGTAATGTTGATTTGCCTGCAGATGGAACTCTGGGTGGAAATCCAAATGATTTATCTCCCGCTGATAATAAACTGGCCGTTGTAGAAGTAATTTGTACTAGTTGTAAAAATCCACTCTCTGTTGAGTATACGACTAGAATTGCTCCTAAAAGCCTTGAAACAGAAAATGGTAATGGTGCTCTTGTTATTAAGGTCATTGATGCTAGTGGGCTACCTGTTCCAGATGCAACAGTAAGAGTGCAAAATAGTGCCCTTACACCAGCTGTAAATTTTACAGATGTTACTGATAGTGCGGGAGTTCTAACTATAGTAGATGCTCCTCCTTCAAATCAGAACTATAAAATAACTGTAACTAAAAACGGATTTTCTACTGAACAAACTTATCCGGTTGGTGGTACTGGTAATCCAAATCCAACTAAGCCTAATGTAACTATTGTTGCAAATACTGTTAGTCAAGCAACTTTTGCTATTGATGATGTTAGCACTGTTTTACTATCGGCCCAATCCGGTCAGTGTGCTAGTTTAACTGGAGTCTCTGGAACACTGGTAGGTTCTAAATTAATAGGTACTCCAAATGTAATAAAAAACACTATTGCCTATAGCACACCCTCTGCTACCAATACAATTTCAAATATCGAATGGGATACTTATACACTAACTCTCTCAGGTAATTCTTATGATATAGCTGGAACCAATCCTGTTTTTCCTCTATCTATTTCTCCAGGCTCAAACCAAAACGTAACTCTTACTTTAGAACCAGCTTCTTCAGGTAGTCGATTGGTAGTTGCAGCTATCGATGTTGCTGGGCTACCGATTGCGGATGCGACTGTTGATATCAGCGGTCCCTCGGGATCATTTACTGCTCAAACAAGTGTAGGATCTGTTTCTCAAACTGATTGGAGTGGTGGAGCTGGCCAAAGCGATTATACCAATCAGACAAGTTTCTTAAGCACTAATGGTGGGATAGACTATGCTGGAACAGCTGGGCAATTAAAGCTTACCAAAACAGGTTCTACGTATTTAAGCAATGGTGAACTTATATCTTCTACTATTGATCTTGGACAATCTTCAGTTTTTCAGCAATTATCTTGGAGCCCTTCTGGTCAGCCTACCGGTATAGGATCTACACCAGTTAGATTTCAGATTGCTACCAATAATGACAATACAACCTGGAACTATCTTGGGCCAGACGGCACTTCTTCTACTTACTACACAAGTGCTATTAGTGATATAGCCACTATCCACGATGGAGATAGGTATCTTCGTTACAAAATATTCTTATCCACGACCGATACCACTAAAACTCCAAGCATTAGTGATGTTGGTATTACTTATACATCGGGGTGTTTACCTCCAGGTCAAGTAGATTTTCCTGGGCTATCTTCTGGATCTTATACTGTCACTATTAGTAAAAGTGGCTATACGACTACCGTAAAAAACATTACAATAAGTGGAGATAAATATGAAACAATCACACTTAATCCATAATAAGGGTTACACGCTTGTTGAGATGCTTTTAGTCGTAGCCATAGCTAGTGTTATAGGTATTGTTATTTCAAAGTTTCAAAGAGATGTTTTTTCTTTTAACCGATATTTTAGTAACAGTCTTTCAACGGGGGATAGTGCACAGAAGTTACTTCGTCCAATGACTGCGGAGATTCGTTCTGCTAGTCCTTCAAATAGTGGTGCCTACCCTATAGACTCCATAGGGGACAACAGCTTTTCTTTTTATAGTGATATTGACAATGATGGGTTAAAAGAGTGGGTCAAATATAGCTTAAGTGGTACTACTTTATCTAAAGAAACTATAAAGCCAACCGGAAATCCAATGACTTATGTTCAGGCAAATAAGGTAACGAAAGTCTTTATGACTGGGGTTAGAAATATTGCCGATGGAGTGCCAATATTTACTTATTATGATGGAACATATACAGGAGGCTCAGGAGGTATCGTTTCTGCTAGCACAGGGCCTCTTTCAAATATTAGAATGGTAGGGGTTAAAATAAGAATTGATCCTGACGTTAATCAGCCCCCAACCACAGTTGAAGTAAGTACCCAAGTTGCGATTCGTAATTTAAAAATTCAACAATAATTTATGTCTTTTAAAAAAACAAAACAAAAAGGATTTTTGCTTCTAGGTGTGCTACTTTTTGCAGCTATTGGGGTTATGACGATTACAGCTTTTGTTTCTTGGGCTTCTACTAGTGCCAAGTTTGCTCGTAGAGTAGAAAGAAGGGAGTTGGCACTTCAAATTGCTGAAGCTGGTATCGAATATGCTAGATGGTATTTGGCTCATTACCAAACTGGATATACATTAGGTAATACTGGTTCTGGTCCCTATGTTTACCCATTTAATGATAAAGATGGTACTCAGATAGGGTCATTTACTTTAACTGTAACTCCGCCTCCATCTGGATCTACTTTGGTTAAAATAAAATCAACAGGTGCAACTTTAGCTGATCCAAGTGCGACTCGTAGTATAAATGTTCATTTAGCCATTCCTTCTTTAGCTAAATACTCAGTACTTGCCAATACTGAAATGCGCTTTGGTGAAGGAACTGTTGTCTATGGCCCGATTCATTCAAATGGGGGAATTCGATTTGATGGAGTTATTTGGAATAAAATAACTAGTGCAAAAAGCAGTTATGATGATCCTGACCATACGGGAGGCTCTGAATTTGGTGTTCATACTCATGTAACTAGCGGTACAGGGGTGGTAAATGATAGTTATCGACCAGCAGAGGCACCACCATCTACGGTACAAAGTAGAAATGATGTCTTTAAAGCAGGTAGGGATTTTCCTGTACCGGCTGTTGATTTCGTCGGTATCACAAACGACTTGGCTACTATAAAAAGTCAAGCTATCTCTAGCGGTAGATACTTTGCTGCGTCTGGATATCAGGGTTATCAGATAACTTTAAAAACAAATGATACTTTCGATTTGTACAGGGTGACTAGCTTAACTGCTCCTCCTAGTGGTTGTGCAGATGTTATGAGTGATAGCACTTGGGGAACCTGGAGTGTGAGAGCTAAGACCTTTTTAGCAAATTACGCCATCCCAGCTAATGGGCTAATCTTTGTAGAAGATAACTTGTGGGTGGAAGGGCAGATAAATACCGCTCGGGTAACGATAGCGGCTGCTAAGTTTCCAGACAATGTAGCTACTAGAAAAAACATAACTATCAACAATGATCTCAAATACACAAACTATGATGGGAGTGATGTTATTGCTCTTATTGCTCAAAATGATATAAACGTTGGTCTTTTCTCTGCTAATGATTTAAAAATAGATGCAGCTTTAGTGGCACAGAACGGTCGTATTGGAAGGCATTATTATGATCCACCTACAAATGGTCCAGGGACAAATCGGTGCGGTGTTAATGTTTACCGAAATAGCATTAGTCTTTATGGAATGTTAGGGACAAATGTTCGCTATGGGTTTGCCTATACTGATGGTACAGGATATGACACCAGAACTCTTACTTATGACACCAATCTTTTATATGCTCCACCGCCAAATTTTCCACTCGCTTCTGATAAATATCAAATAATTCTTTGGGAAGAGCTTGAAAGTTAGAGATAAAACCATTGTGCTATAATGCCACAATGGTTTTACTTATTGGAAACTGGAAAATGGCACCAAGCAAAGGCAAAGATGCCCTTGCACTTGCAAAAAAAGTTTTAGAAAGTGCACGCAAGTATAAAAAAACTCTGAGTATAGTAGCTTGTGTACCAAGCATACATATTCCCCTTCTAACTAAAAACATAAAATCAGGTCTTTCTATTGGAGCTCAAGGAGCTGCTCATAGTGAGGAAGTGGCTCAAACAGGCTTAATAAGCACTCAAATGCTTAAGGATTATGGTGCATCGTACTGTATTGTTGGGCACTCAGAGTCTAGATCTAGAGGTGAAACAGATAGCCAGGTTCTCTCTAGTGTGAAGCTTTTGTTGGCAAAGAAAATCTCGCCTATAGTTTGCGTAGGTGAGAAAGAGCGGGATGCTCATGGTTGGTATCTTAGTAATATAAAAGAACAGGTTGAAAACTTAGTGCTTAATATCCCAGCAAACCAGTTAAAACAAATTATCTTTGTTTATGAGCCAGTTTGGGCTATTGGTAAAGACGCAGTTAGAGAGGCTACTCCTAGCGAGTGTCGAGAAATGATTATATTTATTAGAAAAATAATCAGTGATGCTACAAACGAAAAGATTGCTAATGCTGTAACTGTTTTGTATGGGGGTTCAGTAAACGAACAAAATGCTAGCTCATTTATTACTGAAGGCGGAGCCCAAGGGTTATTGGTTGGACGAGTTAGTCTTGATGTCAAGAAGTTTGGACTTTTAGCAAAAAATATTTCAGCTTAACATTTTACATGAAAACTGTTTCTAAAATTAAAACTTTAAAAAATAAAGAATTAAAAAGAGCCTTGGTCAGGGTGGACTACAATGTATCCCTCAAAGGAAATAAAATTTTAGACACTAGACGTATTGATGCGTCATTTGCAACTATTAGATTGCTTCAAAATAAAGGTTTCCAAGTGGTACTTATTGCTCATTTGGGAGATGGTAGTTCTACGCTTAAACCAGTAGCTAATTATTTGGCAAAATATTTTAAGGTAAAATTTTTGGAAAATATTACTGATAATACAAACACTCTTTCAAATGATACTGTTATTCTTTTTGAAAATATCAGAAAATATAAAGAAGAAGAGCAAAATGATCCTAGATTTGCTAAGGCGTTAGCTAGTCTTGCGGATATTTTCGTAAATGATGCCTTCTCTGTTTCTCACAGGAAACATACCTCCGTTGTAGGAGTAGCAAAATACCTACCTAGTTATGCCGGTGTTCAATTGGAAAAAGAAATAAAAAATCTTTCTCCTTTGCTTAAAAATAAAAAACATCCATTTTTACTTATTCTTGGTGGGGCTAAATTTAGTACTAAAATCCCACTTCTAAAACGTTTCTTACCTATTGCTGACAATATTGTTATTTCTGGAGCAATTTTGAATTCTTTTTATAAAACAGCTGGATTTGAAGTTGGGGACTCTGTAGTTGAGGATGGATACGAAAAAGAAATAAAAAAACTTTTATCTTCTCCTAAAATACTTCTTCCAGCAGATGTTGTTGTTTTACGAAGAGGTAAGCGTCTTGCAATTCCTCTTAGTGAGGTTGAGAAAAAAGATGTCATAGTAGATATTGGGGCTGATAGTATAAGACTGATATCGGAAAAAATTAAAAAAGCTAAGGTGGTGATTTGGAATGGCCCAACAGGCTGGTATGAAAAAGGTTTTATTGGAGGAACAGTAGCACTTGCTCAAGCAATAAAAGAATCAAAAGCTTCAAGTGTAATAGGTGGAGGAGACACAGCTACTGTAGTAGAAAAGATTGCTGGAGAAACAAAAAATATATTTATCTCTACGGGCGGAGGAGCAACCTTAGACTTTCTTGCCAACGGAACCCTACCAGGAGTAGAATATTTAAAATAATTTATTACAGAAAAACCGCATATAATCCAACCTTTATAAAACCCGGAGAATCCGGGTTTTATTGACTTTGTTTTTTGTTGGTATAGAGTTAACAAAACTGTTTGTATGAAAAAACTAATAATCATCTCGTGCTTATCCCTTTTAGTGCTTTTTGTAAAAGGACAAGGTAAACCAGAAGGACCACCTTGGAGCCCCGTTAGTAGGGAGGCAAGGTGGCCGGACTTTATTGTTGTTAAACAAGATTTTCTGATTGATACTTCGCAGTATTTATTACAACTGCGTTGGGTTACTCAGGATTCATGTTTTCGTTTTTATGTTCTCGTTAGAGATACTTTTTCTACGGGCAAGGTTGTTTGGGAAACCTATTTTTCTTTTCCACTTGATAAGGAAGTTTACGATCCTCAGGTCATTTCCATAGATGAGGATTATTATTTATTTTACGAAAATTCTAAAGGGAAGTGGGAGAGAAAAAGTCTTTTTCTTTCTCCAAAAGAAAAACCGGCACCTAGCCGGTTTTTATTTTATAAAGCAGACCTTATTTTTTCAGCAAAAGAATTTATTTCTCCTTCTTCATATTTAGTGTGTTTCCATTTTGCATTCTCTTGTCCTTTAGTGCTAGGAATAAGATGTATGTGAAAATGAGGAACTTGTATACCCTCAATAACAACCTGTACATAATCACAAGATAGGGCTTTTTTTATTGCTAATATAAGCTCTTTAGTTTTTATGAAAATTTCAGATAATAACTCATTCGGTACTTCCTGTATCCATGTAAAATGTTCTTTTGGTAAAAGTAGAACATGACCTTTACATACTGGATCTATATCTAAAAAAGCCAAAAACTTTTCATCCTCGTATATCTTTGTTGCAGGTATTTCTCCTCTAATAATCTTGCCGAATACAGTATCGTTTTGCATAAAGCTAATTTTATCATTGTGTTAAACTCTTTCCTATGACCCCCACTATTTTTAGCCCAAAAGAGCTACAAGAAACGATCTTGGCTCGTTTAGGATTATCAGAGAATGAAAAGGAGTCATTTCTCTATCCTGAGTATAAACTTGGTCACCTTTCTGATTTTGAAGATATGCAAAAGGCTGTCGAACGAATTTATAAGGCTGTTAAAGGTGGTGAACAAATAGGTGTCTATGCTGATTATGATTGTGACGGCATTCCTGGGGCGGTTATCATGCTTGATTTGTTTAAGGCTCTCAAAATACAAGATCGAGTACATATATATATTCCTGATCGTCACGATGAAGGCTATGGACTAAGTACCACTGGTCTTGATTTGCTTGAAGCAAAAGGCGTTTCACTTATCATAACTGTTGATCTAGGTATAACTGCCATTGCTGAGGTTGCCGATGCTCGAAGTCGAGGGATTGATATTATTGTAACTGATCACCATGAGCCTCTTTCTGAGTACCCGGCAGCTCTTGCTGTTATTCATCCAAAAAATGGTAACTATACAAACCAAGATCCTTGTGGAGCTGGTGTCGCTTTTTATCTTGTCTGTGCCTTTTTAGAAAAACATAGAGAAGAGTTTGATATAAAAGAGGGTTTTGAGAAGTGGCTACTTGATTTGGTAGCCTTTGCAACCCTTTCAGATATGGTGCCGCTTCTTGGAGAAAATAGAATGCTGGTAACCTTTGGCATGATAGTCATGAAAAAGACAAGGCGAGTAGGGCTTCGAACTCTTTTTGCTGAACAAAAAATAGATCCAGATATGCTGACTGAAACTGATCTTACTTTTACTGTCGCTCCACGCTTGAATGCCGCGTCACGAATGGCTACTCCAATGCTAGCTTTTGAACTTCTCTCTACAGAAGATAGAATTAGGGCTTTGGTTTTAGTTAAAGAATTAGAGAAAATAAACTCCGAAAGAAAAACTCTTGTTGCTCGAATCGTTAAGGAGGCTCACAAAAAATTAGAAGCTAGAGAGCTTCCAGAGATTGTTGTAATTGGTGATTTGTCTTGGAGGCCAGCAGTTTTGGGCTTGGTGGCTACAAAGTTGCAAGAAACTTATAACAAGAGCTTTTTTGTTTGGGGAGAATCAGGTGATGGTCTTATCAAGGGGTCTTGTCGTATGCAGGATGAACATCATGCAGCCTACCTGTTTCAAGCTATTCCTGAAGGTGTACTTTTACATGCTGGGGGACACCAAGCGGCCGGAGGTTTTGCTGTAGCAAAAGAAAAAATACATTTTTTAGAGCAAGAATTAAATGATGCTATTTCTAAAGTTAATCACACCTCTGAAAAGAAAGAAGATATTTCTCTTACAATGCCTCTCGCGATTGCTTCAGTCCGACACTTACAAAAGCTTCGCACCTTGGCACCCTTTGGTGTTGGTAATGTTCAACCGATATTTACATTTGAAAATGTGAAAGTGCTTAGTACTAAAATGTTTGGCAAAAACAAAGAGCATCTCGAATGTACGATTGAAGATGCAACAGGCAAAGCAGTAGCGTTTACGTTCTTTGTAGACGATGAAACCAAATCACGATTTGTTCCCGAAGCTGAGGTTTCTTTTGTCGGAACGCTTGAGGCTGGTTGGAGAGGTGGGGTGAGAATAAGGATAAAAGAAGCTCTGATATAATAAAGAAATGAAGACTCTAACTATTTATACTGATGGGGCATCGCGTGGCAATCCAGGGCCGGGAGGCTGGGGAGCAGTGATTCTGGTAGACGGCTATGCGATGGAAGTTGCAGGAAGCACAAAGAGAGCAACGAACAATCAAATGGAGCTTCAGGCTGTTCTGGAGGTTCTCTCCGATAGTGCCTCAAGGGCTTATAAAGGCAAAGTAGTGATATATTCTGATAGTGCTTATGTTGTAAATGGTTTAAATAGCTGGGTTTATGGCTGGGAGAAAAAAGGCTGGATTACAAGCACAAAAACAATTGTAGAAAATAAGGATACTTGGCAAAAACTCCTTAAGCTTTTAAAAGAATATGGAGATAATCTTTCTATACAAAAAGTAAAAGGTCATGATGGTGATCTGTACAATGAACGCTGTGATGAGCTCGCAGTCTCAGCGGCTCTAGGTAAAAAAGAAAAGCATTTTAAGGGGACACAGAAAGAATATGATCATTTCTTGATCCAAATAGGCACAACAACTAAAAAGGCTACTTCAAAGAAAAAGAAAAAAGATACTGGTCCAGCTTATTCTTATGTTTCACTTGTCGATGGAAAGGTTTTTGCTGATAAAACTTGGGCAGAATGTGAGAAGCGAGTGAAAGGCAAAAAAGGAGCAAAATACCAAAAAGTGTTTTCAAAGGGGGAGGAGACAAGTCTTATTCAGGATTATACATTGAGTACCTTATTATAAGGAAAGGGTTTGAGTCCTTATGCCCCAGCTCGTATTTTTGAAAATAAAAAAGAGGCTGTTAAGCCTCTGTAATCAACATTTCTTCTTTAATTCGATCGATAAACCTTTTTGTTTCCTCGTATGATGCCAGGACATTTTCTTTGAGATACTTTGATAAATTTCTCGTCACATTTTTAGGCGAACCGTCTATCATTTCTTTTACGAAAGACGGCGGCAAAACTACGCCAAAATAATTTCGAGCACGTTTTTTTACCAAGTCCAATTCCTCAAACATAAATTCAATCTGGGGATCATATAAGATTTTCCCATCTTTTGAAATTAAGAAACTATGGCAGAATGTATCGCTGTATTCTTCGTTAATGTAATTATCAGCAAAACCGTAAACGCATAATATGTTTTCGTTTATAGCAGAGAGATTAGGGGCTGTATGGTGACATCCCCAACCATCTTCCAATATTTCTCCTAAAACATTCCTTGGAAAGCTAGGGAATTCAATTTTTGTTGATGATAACTCAGCGATAATATTTTTACCTAATGACGAGAATAAACGTATGAGGTTTTCAATTAACGGTTCAGAGGGAAGATTATTTAGATAATCAATAATTGTTTGATTAGAGCCTTTTTTAAATAGAACTAGATTTGACATTTTTACTTAGTTTTTCCCACACTACCTTTGGATTGGTATTTTGTCAAACAGGTTCCAACATCGACCCAAACCGCCAGCTTGTAAGGTATAATATTAACCATGAAAAAAGTTTTTATTATTCACGGTTACCAAGGGAGTCCAAATGGAGGATGGAGACCATGGCTTATGCGAGAGCTTGAAAAGCAGGATATTTATGCCTGTGCGCTTCCGATGCCGACACCAGAGCTGCCGGTGCTTTCAGAATGGATAGAAGAAATTCAGCGACAGGCTGATCGCAACAAAGAAGATGAATTGTATTTAGTGGGACACAGTCTAGGAGTTCCTGCCATTCTCCATTTTCTTTCTGACTATTACGACTTAAATGTTAAAGGGGTTGTACTAGTGTCTGGACCGGTAGAAAAAACAGAAAATAAGAATATTGAAAACTTTTTAAGTACTCTTTTTGATTATCAAAATATAAAGTCAAAAGCAAAACACTTTACAGTTATTCATGGGGACAATGATCCGAATGTTCCGCTTCATCATGCAGAGATACTATCAAAAGGTTTGGAGGGAAAACTTACCGTAGTTAAAAATGGAGGACACCTTAATGGATCTTCTGGCTATACGGAACTCTCAGAATGCTTGGATGCTCTTCTGGAAATGATGATATAAAAGTTCAAGCTTCGCCCCATACGGCTAGCTCGGAAAATAAAAAAGAAGTAGGTATTGTTCCTACTTCTTGTTCTACATTGTTTTAAATTTAAAGAATCTCTACTTTAATATTTTCTGCAACACAGTAGTTTTTATAATCATATTTCTGATTTTCTTGAAGGCATACACGATTATACCAAGTGTTGTCTTCTGAATTGTAAGACAGGTGATTTATAACCAGATAGCCGTAAAAAAATGTTCTCTCAATTGTGATGTGCCAGTCAAGGCTCTCTTCTGATGAGGCGACAGATTTTACAACAGAGGTTATTTTGACAGTCGCTGTTTTTTCTTCTTTTAGCTTGGAACCTTCTTCTTCCAGTTTATGTATAAGATCAAAAGTTATTGATATGTTGCGACCATAAAAGTCGTTTACTGTTTTGTACATATTTGATTGTTTTTCTCGATATTAATATTTATTGACTATTTGTCAATAAAACAGTTCTAACTTCGTCCCAAACTGCCAGTATGTAAAATAAAAAAGCATGTTCAATGATGAACATGCCGGTAATTATTCTTTCTCTGTAAATACAACTTTGAGTCCATATAAAATAGGAAGACCGATGACGATGCTCGCAGCAAGCTTGTGATAGCTTTCTCCCTCCTCAGGATGACCGATTCCCACTAAGACAAGAAGTATTGCAAGCAATGTTGAGTACAAGAGGACAAATTGAAAAGGTTTCATTAGTTTTTTCTCGATATTACTTCTTAAGAATTTAAAGTCAAGGTTCCAACAGAATGTAAAATAAAAAAGCACCTCTATTAGAAGTGCTGTTTAGGAAAATAACATCCGGGTGGTTCAGAATTAACTATTACCAAGCATGTGCCAATACTAACCAACGAGAGTAAGGAGGAGCTCCATATAAAAGTCGGGAAGTGATGGAAAAGTTTTATGGAGATAAACCTTAAGTCGAAAATTAAAAGCATACTTTGTATTGCAAATACAAGTAGTCCTGCAATAGCTAGTATCCCAAATGTCATAAAAAGAATTTGAAAGAAACCTGCAAAAATAATTCTCATATTTTTTCTTAATCTTATAATACTATTTAAGTTTGTCAATATATTAAAGTTCCAACATCGTACAGACGTCCAGCTCGTAAAAATGGAAATAAAAAACTACCCTCTAATGGGTAGTAGAAATTTAACTGTGAAGGATTAGGCCGCCAGTTCTTTGATGGCAGAATCTATTTCCTTCAAGAATTGCTCCTGGCTCCACTCAGGAGTAAGGCTTAAGAGACCAGATGCCCAGGTAAATTTATGTCCATCTGTCTGCAAAAGTTTTATAAAACTTTCACGATTTAAAAATGAGTCCGATTCAATCTTCTTGAGATCTGTTGAATAGTATTCGAAACAGATTTCAAAATTGAGGCCAGCTTCTTCATTGGAGTAATACAAGCGTCTTTCTATTGCTGAAGGACGAGGGGGTAAAATTTTCCAGATGTCTGTCAAAAGCGACAGATCGTCTGTGAAAATAATTTTCCTTTCTTCTCCGAACGCTGAGATAGCAGGGAAATATCCCATTAGGTCATGTGTCAGTTTTAGTGAGTAGGCATACTTTAACTTATACCCTTCAAGATTTCCTTGGATTACTTCCGTAATGTTTTTTGGCAGAATAATCGACATATATTTAGTTTTAAGTTAAAAATCAGTTTTTGTAAAAATACCTGGTTATCATATTATTGTCAATATTAAGGTTCTAACATCGTCCCAAACTGCCAGTTCGTAAAATTAAAATAAAAAGCCTCCTTATGAGGAGGCAGGAGGTAGTCAATTCTTCATATTCAGAGCTATCTTAGTGACAAATGATAACAGTGGTCCGTTCATACTAATAGGGTCCTTAAACAGATATATAATATCTAATATGTTGATACTGTTTTGTACCAGCTTAATCTTGGGTGCTTCTCTTTTTTATAGCTTCCATTTATCTATAGATGTTATTGGTATTATTAGTATTTTTTACGGAGCACTTTTTTGTTTTGTTTTTCGTAATCGTAAGTCAATCTTGCTAGGGTTAGCTTTGGGCGCTAGTGTCATACTTGGCGCACTTCGGATTTGGATGATACCAGAGCATCAAATTACTTTAGGCAAGCAAGCTTTTATAGGCAAGGTAAAGAGTGTTGATGAGAGGCTAGATAAAACTCTTTTGATCGTTAGAAAAGAAGGATCAGATATAGATATTCAGGTTACGCTTCGGGAAAAGCAAGAAATTTTGCCTGGAGATAAAGTTTCGGTTCGCGGTAATATAGAGTTACCAGAAGATTTTCTGACAGAAACCGGAAGAACATTTGATTATGATCAGTATTTAGAGAGTAGAGGAATAGAAGCGGTAGTAGGATTTGGTCAGGTAGTTAAGATAGATACCGGAAAATTTTCTTTTGTTAGAATGGCAACTTCTATAAGGTCTTTTATAGCTAGTAGTTTATCTTCAAATATAAATTTTCCAGTTGATGGCATAGTTTCAGGCATGCTGGTTGGTTTTCAGGGAGGGATTCCAAATTATCTTTCAGATATTTTTCGTAAAACGGGGACCCTTCATACACTCGTTCTCTCCGGTTACAACATAACTGTTTTGGCGGGGTTTTTAGGTTTAATTTTAAGGCGTTTACCATTTAGAATTAAAAACATTTTTATAGGAGTAGGTATAGCTACGCTAGTTTTAATTAGTGGAGCAGGTGTGGCAGCACTAAGGGCAGGTATTATGGGTGTATTATCTTTGTGGGCTTCTAGCTCTCTTAGTTCTTACAATGTTCTGCGAGCCCTATTTATTTCTGGTCTATTTTTCTTTTTTGTTTCACCGCTAACTATCTTTGTTGATCCGGGTTTTCATTTATCTTTTCTGGCTACACTTTTTATAATTACTCTTTTACCGATTTTAGACAAAAAACTTAGTTTCATACCAAAAAATAAATTAAATTTACGAGAGATTTTAATATTAGCTATTGGTCTACCTATATTTATGCTTCCTTATATGATGTACTTTTCTGGACTTTTTCCTTTAGTTTCACCACTAGCCAATATTTTTTTAATCCCGGTTATTCCAACATTGATGTTTCTAGGGCTTTTGGTGGTCTCATTTTCTTTTATTCCTGTCATTTCAAACTTCTTTGGGATTATTGCGAGTTTTGTTGGTCTTATAGCAATCAAAGTATTAAACTTTTTTGCGGGTTTTTCTGTATGGCAAACACCAGCCCTTTCGGGCTGGTGGGTAACTTTTGCTTATTGTATTTTGTTTTTAGTGGTTTTTAGAAAAGATATTTCTAATTACTTTGGGCATTTAAGAAGTATTTTTCAGCGACAGACCAGTTGATATTTTTGAAGAAGTCCTCAATATATTTTTTCTTTCCAGAAGGTTGATAGTCGGCAACATAAGAGTGTTCCCACATATCAAGAGCGATGATGGGTGTACACCCCTGGAGTTGCCCTAAGTGTTGTTCATCTACCCATGAAGCAAGAAAAGAATCCTGTTTTTTGTCATACCAAAGCATGGCCCAGCCTATACCTCGAGTAAGAGCTAAACTACTAAATTCCTTTTTAAAATTTTCATAACTTCCAAAAAGCCCAATAAGTCTTTTGCCTAAGTTGCTATCTGGGTTGAGCTCTTTTGCACCTCCTTCAAGAAGAGAAAAATATATTTCATGATTTCTCAGGCCGTTGTATTCAAAGCTAAAACGTCTAAAAATTTCTCCAACCAAATAAGGCTCTTTCTCACTATCTAGAGTTCCCATTTTTTCTATTAAAGAATTGGCATTTTTAACATAGCCAGCATATAAACCTAGATGTTCCTCTACGCTTTTTTCACTGATGCCTTGTAGGGCAGGGATTTGGAATTTTTGTTCTGTAAACATAAACTAAGTATACATGATGACTAAAAAGGTCGCTCGGCTTGGGATTTTATTTATAACCTCT
>JBDHUQ010000009.1:0-14309 GCA_039809205.1 Minisyncoccia bacterium
TGAGTTTTATACAAATCCTCCTCCCCTTGTGGAAGATAACCACTACCGTACAGAGTTTGTTTGTTTACCAAAGAAGCTACTACCATAGGAGAAAAACCTTTTTTGATTATGGCTTGTAGAAAATAATTCCATAGAGCAAACTCAAGCAAGACAGCATCATTCTTCAACAAATACCCTCTAAAACCAGAAACCTTGCTACCTCGCTCAAAATCAACCATGTCTAATTTTTCCATGAGCTCTGTATGATCTTTAGGAGAAAAATCAAATTCTGGTTTTGTGCCATGAACCTTATACTCAACGTTTTCTTCGTCACTTGCTCCTTCGGGTACAGAGATATCTGGCACATTTGGCACTTGGAGCATAAGTTCTTGCCACTTACTTGTTATGTCTCGTAGTACTTCCTCAGCAGACTGAACTTTTTCTTTAATAGGTTTTAGATTTTCTATTTTTTGAGCTCTTTCTTCTGGGTTAGCTTTAGCTACTTCGTCTGAAAGATTATTTTGTTCAGCTCTTAGAGACTCAAAGTTGCTAAGGGCTTCTTTTCTTTTTTCTTCTACAGAGAGAAGTTCATCTACATTGAAAGAGAGATGTTTCTTGCGAACAGCTTCTTTTATAAGATCGGGGTTTTCCCGAATGAATTTGATATCAAGCATGCACTCATAGTACCTAAAATGTTACACTTATTCAATATCTATGGAAAAACGAGATGATTTTCCGATAAAAGAGATTGACCCACTTCTTTCTTTCCCAGCCTTATCTGAAATACCACAAAAGCCCAAAAAGATGTTTCTAAGAGGGTCTCTGGAAAGTACAAAACACAAAAAGTTTGTGGCCTTTGTTGGCTCTAGAACTTACACCAACTACGGAGCCAATGTTTGCAAAACACTTATTGAGGGATTAAAAGGCTACAACATAGTCATAGTTTCAGGTCTTGCTATGGGCATAGATACCATTGCCCACAAAGCCGCTCTTGAGGCCGGTCTTACTACTATAGCCTTTCCTGGTTCAGGTCTCTCTTGGAAAAATATTTATCCAGCTATAAATAAAGGTTTAGCTAAAGAGATACTTGAGAATGGAGGAGCTATCATTTCTGAGTATGAACCAGAAACTAAGGGAGCCTACTGGACATTTCCTCAAAGAAACAGGTTGGTAGCTGGCGTTTCAGATATGATCATAGTTATAGAGGCACCAGAGAAATCTGGAGCACTAATAACATCAAGACTTGGTACTGAATACAACAAAATAGTTGCTTCTGTACCAGGGAGTATTTATAGCCATTCATCAAAAGGCTCCAACTGGCTTCTGAAGCTCGGTGCTACGCCTATTACTTCGAGCTCAGATATTCTTAAGGAGTTAGGTTTAGAAGAAAAAGATCGACCAACAGAGTCTCTACTTATAAACGAAGCTGAAGGTAGAGTCTTGGATATACTAAATGAACCAAAAACTAAAGATACCATAATTTTAGAGCTTAGTATGGACATAAAAGAAGCAAATGTGGTTTTCTCAAGTTTAGAAATTAAAGGTTTAATTAAGGAAACTTATGGCCTAATAGAAAGAATTGCATAAATTTAAAAAATTTGTATTATTTATAAAAATATCTGTTAGATGAGAATAACCTCAAAACCAACTTGGCTTGCTTCACACAAGAGACGCCAAATAAGAAAACCTCAAAAAAGATAGACCTGATTACTAACTAACGCCACCCCAAAAGGGTGGCTAAATTATTCTTAAGAATTTGCGATTTTTTTAAGGGCGTGGTACTACTTGCATCAGCTTATATGAATTTACTTATCGTTGAGTCGCCCTCAAAAGCCAAAACCATAGAAAAATACCTTGACGGTGCCTATACTGTTCGGGCTTCTGTTGGTCATGTTCGAGATCTTCCAAAATCAAACAAAAAAGCTATAGATATAGAATCTGGTTTTATCCCCCACTACGAAATAAGTAAGGGTAAAGAAAAGGTTGTTCATGAGCTTCAAGAATTAGCCGAAAATGCCAAGCGTATTATTTTGGCAACCGACCCGGATCGAGAAGGAGAAGCTATAGCTTGGCATCTAGAAGAACTGCTACGAACAGATAAGAAAGTTAAGGCTCCTATCTCTAGAGTCACCTTCAATGAAATTACAAAGGAAGCTGTTACAGAAGCCCTGCTTCATCCTCGAGAGATAGACACCAACCTTAGAAAAGCTCAAGAAGCTCGAAGGGTTTTAGATAGATTGGTTGGTTACGACCTCTCTGGAATTATTTGGCAAAAAGTTCGTTATGGTCTTTCAGCCGGAAGGGTTCAGTCTCCGGCCCTCCGGATACTAGTTGAACGTGAAAGAGAGATAAAAGCTTTTATCCCTGAGACTTATTGGAATATAAATGCTAATTTATTAACTAAGAATAAGGAAAATATTTCTTTTGCTTGTACTGAAGAATTAAGAGATAAAAAAGAAGTGGATAGAATTCTATCTGAAGGTAGGAGTAAACCATGGTATGTTAAAGAAGTTAAAGAGAGTGAACAAAAACGCTCTCCTAGAGCTCCATTCACGACCTCAACTCTCCAGCAAACAGCAAGTAGCAGGCTTGGCTTTTCCCCTAGTCGAACTATGCAAGTAGCTCAAAAACTTTATGAAGCTGGGCATATTTCATATATGAGAACAGACTCAACAAACCTATCAAAACAAGCCCTATCTTCTATTTCTAGTCTGATTGAAAAAAAATACGGAAAAGAATACCTAGAGCCACGGGAATACAAAACCAAATCAAAAAATGCTCAAGAAGCCCATGAAGCCATTCGCCCTACACACATAGAAAAACTTCATGCAGGAAACAATGAAGAGCAAAAACGTTTATATGATTTGATTTGGGAAAGAACAGTTTCTTCTCAAATGACCGATGCAAAACTCCTTAAGACCAGAGTTCTGTCTAATGTTTCTGGCGACACTATTCCAGACTTTTCTGTTACTGGTAGTCAGGTTATTTTCCCTGGCTGGCTTTCTGTTGATACAGGAGCTAGAGGAGAAGATGTTGAACTTCCAAAACTAGCACAAAATGACGCTTTAAGCTTAGTTGAAATTATTGATACTGAAAAACAGACAGAACCACCTAACCGTTATTCTGAAGCTGGTCTTGTTAAAGAGCTGGAAGCTCGAGGCATAGGCAGACCTTCTACATATGCAGCTATCATCAGTACACTTGAAGCTCGAGGTTATATTGAAAAAATAAATCGTTCTCTTAAACCAACAGATACAGGAGAAGTTGTTTCAACATTCTTAGAACAAAACTTCATGGATTATATTTCTGATACATTTACTGCTGAAATGGAAAACGAGCTCGATGATATTGCTTCAGGAGATCGTGAATATGCCAAAACTCTCAAAGATTTTTATATTCCCTTTAAAAAAGAGGTAAAAGAAAAAGAAAAACTAGACAAGGCTACCACTCTTGAAGTAGCGGATGAAAAATTCAAATGCCCTATTTGTGGAAGCGGTATGGTAGTTAAACTTGGCCGTGGTGGCAAGTTCCTCTCTTGCAATCGATATCCAGAATGTGACGGCGCCTTGATGCTAGACGGAACAGAAATCAAAAAAGACGAACCTATTGGCATCGACCCGGAAACTGGTCTACCTATATTTGTTCTTGTAGGAAGATTTGGTCCATATGTTCAGCTTGGAGTAAAACCAGAAAAAATTACAAAAACAAAAAAAGATCCCTCAGCACCTAAGGTAAAAAGAAAAAAGGGCGAGCCAAAGCCAGAAAAAATAAAGCCAGTAAAACCAAAAATGGCTTCTATTCCAAAAACAGTTGATCCAAGCACTGTAACAGTAGAAATGGCTCTGACTTATCTATCACTCCCTCGAATGCTTGGAAAACATCCAGAGACAGGCAAAGACGTTACTGCTAATAATGGTCGCTTTGGGCCATATGTAGCTCATGATGGGAACTTTCGCTCGATAAAAGCACCTCTTGATGTTTACAAGATAACATTAGAAGAAGCCCTGGGTCTTCTAGCTCAAGAAAAGAAACCAAGAGGATTTCAAAAAAAGAAAATATAAAAACGGCCCGAAGAATCGGGCTGTTTCTATAACTATGATAAATTAAATGGACTAAAAACAGCTATCACTAGTTATAGCAAGCTATATATAAAAGTTTTATTTTTCTAAAAAACAGTGTATAACAATGATATGGAAAGTAAAGAGATAGGGCTTGAGGATATATTTAAAAAAGTCTCAAAACCATTTAATCCTAAAGAGAAAACGCTGGTAGAAAAAGCATATATTTTCGCCAAGAATGCTCATGAAAAACAGCTACGCAACAACGGTGAGCCTTATTTTTATCATGCTGTAGAAGTAGCGAAAAATTGTGCCAGCCTAGGAGCTGATAGTAAAACTATTGCCGGGGCACTTCTACATGACACACTTGAAGACACAGAAACTACCGAAGAAGATCTTAAAAAACAATTTGATGAAGAAGTTTTGTTCCTTGTCTCTGGTGTTACAAAACTTGGTAAGCTCAAATATAAAGGAGTGGAGCGACATGTAGAGAGCATGAGAAAATTTTTTATTGCCCTTGCAGAAGATGTCAGGGTCCTGATCATTAAACTTGCCGATCGCCTACATAATATTCAGACACTTGAGCACGTAAGAGAAGATAAACAACACAGGATAGCTATTGAGACAATTGAGGTATACGCTCCCCTTGCTGGAAGACTGGGAATGGGAAAACTTAAGGGATTGCTTGAAAATTACGCTTTTCCATTTGCCTATCCAGATAAATACAAAGAAACCATAAGCTTAATGGACAGATTAGTTCCAGAAGCTCAAAATCTAATGACAGAGGTAAAAAAAGAGGTAACCGAAACCCTAGAGTCTTTTTCAATACAGGGCACTGTTGAAGCCAGAGTAAAGCATCCTTATAGCTTATATAGGAAACTCGTAAAATACGAAATGGATGAACACAAAATTCATGATATTGTAGCCTTAAGAGTCCTAGTAAAAACAATTCCTGACTGCTATCAAGTACTTGGGTTAATACATATGTTATGGAAACCTCTTCCAAACAGAATAAAAGATTGGATTGCCATGCCAAAACCAAATGGGTATAAATCCCTTCATACTACAGTTATGACCCCAAAAGGCGTAGCAGAAATACAAATACGAACATATGAAATGAATGAAGAAGCTGAGCTTGGTATCGCCTCTCATCTTATCTATAAGGAACAAAAAGTAGGTGGTGGCCTATCTCAAAAGCAACAACTCTCTTGGCTTTCTCAACTTAAAGAGCTATCAACATTGGCACAAACCGCAGGTGATATTGCTGACTTAAAACTTGATTTCTTTCAACATCAAATCTTTGTTTTTACCCCAAAGGGTGATGTGGTTGATTTACCTGAGGATTCTAGTCCTATAGACTTTGCTTACGCAATTCACTCTGATATTGGTGAAAAATTAAGCTCTGCAAAAGTAAATAACAAAATGGTTAGCCTAGATACAGTACTTAGAAATGGAGATATTGTAGAGGTATCAACAAGTAAAAACTCTCACCCAAGCAACAAGTGGTTAGATCATGTAAAAAGTGGTTTTGCTAGAAGAAAAATTAGAGCGTATTTGGAAGAAAACAGTACTAATTAAATATAAGTTATAAAGAAAAATTCTTGATGTTATATAAATCATCTAGAGCTTCTTCGTCTTTCTTTATCTCCTCCCTATCTCTATCTTCCAGCATAGCAATTTCCTCTTTTCCTGTCTGTGCAGTCAGGTCCTCAGAGGCTTGCGGAGAAACAACACTTTCATTACCTTCCTTGCTAGCTACCATAGCCTTAAATGACTCATCACTACTTCTCCCCGCTTCAGCTTTTCCTAAAACATCTACTATCACACCCAAATCTTCATCTGAAAAATAATCAATAGTAATCTTACCTCCAACTTCACTTTTTTGAATATGAACTCGGGTACCTAGTTTTTCCTGTAAATGCTTTTCTATCTCCAAAAGTTCTGGGGTCGGTAGAAGTTCTTTTTTGCGGGCTTTTTCAGTAGCTATTCTTCTGGCAATTCTTTCAGCTTCACGTACAGAGATTTTTCTATACACTATCTCCTTAAAAAGTGTCATTTGCTCTTCTGGACGAGTTGAAAGCATAAGAAGCGGACGTGTATGACCTTCGTTTATTTTACCAGCAGAAAGTGCATCAAGGAGTTCTTGTGGCATAGCTAAAAGACGAAGAGAGTTTGATACATACTCTCGACTTTTTCCGACCTTTTGGCCAATTTGGGTGTGAGTAAGTTTAAATTCCTCTACAAGCCTAGCAAAGCTTCTAGCTCTTTCAACCGGATTTAAATCTTCACGCTGGACATTTTCAATGATTGCAAGCTCAAGCTTCATCATCGGATCATCTCCAACACGAATAATTACAGGGACAGTCGGTATTCCAGCAAGCCTAGCAGCACGTAGCCTTCTTTCTCCGGCAATCAGTTCATACTCTGTTATGAGTCCGCCATCAGGAGTTTCTTTTTCAACCCGAGAAACGGTTAATGGTTGAAGCACGCCGTACTGACGAATAGACTCAGCAAGATCGTTCAGTGGACCTTCTTCAAACTCTCTTCGAGGTTGATAAGGGTTTGGAAAAATTTTATCGGTATCGATAAAGAAAATAGAGTTTGAATATAAGTTCGACATGGATACATAATAACACGAAAGTTTTTTACTAAAAATAAATTGACCCCCAACAACTGTTGGGGGTCTCAATTAAAACGAGATTTTCAAATTAATGTTTTTGCCGGACAATCTCCGGCAGGATCACCAGGTCGCCGGTTTACGTTTCGATCACCAGGCCGGTACTACGGGAAAAATCGATCAAAATATCAGTGGCACTTTGGCCGGAAGGTTTGGCATTGAAGCCAGGCGGTGAATGAAGGTGTTTGTGCTTTTTCATGCGTACATGTTTTAAGCGTTAAAGAACTGTTTACTGTTTAAGTATACACCTTTGACAAGTTTTGTCAAGTGTTATTTTACTTTCTCTAAAAAGCATGTAAAATAAGGGTGTTATTGCCGGTATGGGGTAAAAACAAACTGCTTTGTTTTTACCGAGAGCCTAGCGAGCTGGACCGCCACACCGGCATTGATGTAACTAGAAAAATACGCAGTATATTTTTCTCAATGCCGGTGTGGCGGAATGGTAGACGCGCTCGACTCAAAATCGAGTACTCGCAAGGGTGTGGAGGTTCAAGTCCTCTCTCCGGCACAATATGGAAAAGATTATTGTCGTTTGTGGACCGACAGCTACGGGTAAAAGTGACTATGCAGTAGAATTGGCAAAGAATATTAATGGCGAAGTTATTTCTGCTGATTCGAGACAAGTTTATAAAGGTTTAGATATTGGAAGCGGTAAGATTACCAAAAAAGAAATGAGGGGTGTTCCCCATCACCTTCTTGATGTTGCAAACCCAAAGAGAGTTTTCAATGTAGCGCAATATAAGAGCCTTGCAGAAAAAGCTATAAAAGATATTTTAAAACGAAACAGAACTCCTATCATTTGTGGTGGAACAGGTTTTTATATTGATGCAGTTGTTTTTGACCAAAACTTCCCAGAAGTGAAACCCGATAAAACACTTCGAAAACAACTTTCTCTCAAATCCCCTTCTGAACTTTTTGAAGAATTGCAAAAACTCGATCCAGATCGAGCACTTGATATTGACCCTCATAATAAAGTGCGGCTCATAAGAGCTATTGAGATAGCAAAAACCTTGGGTTCTGTGCCTAAAATAGAACGTAAACAAAAGTACAACATAGAATGGATATACCTAGACTTTCCAGATGAAGTTCTTAAAAAGCGAATTCATGACCGACTCTTGAAACGCATGAGAACTGGAATGTTAGCAGAGGTGAAAAGATTACACGAAGAAGGGGTTTCTTGGAAACGACTTGAATCTCTTGGCCTTGAATACAGATATCTATCTTTGTATTTACAAGGGAAACTTTCAAAACAAGAAATGCTGGCTCAACTAGAGTTTGCTATCTGGCACTACGCTAAGCGACAACGAACTTGGTTTAAGAAGTATGCAAAATAAGGCGGGCGATGTAGGAATCGAACCCACACCAAAGGTTTTGGAGACCTTCGTTCTACCACTAAACTAATCGCCCCTAAGACCCATACTATAACAAAAAAGCCCTGGAAGGGCTAATTTGTCTTTATTTATATTTTATTTCTTTGATTCTTTGAAAGTTACCACCTTACGAAGTTTGCGTGAATATTTCTTAAACTCAAGCTTAATACCAGCCAATTTCTTGCGGTTTTTGGTAGACCAATAGGTCTCCCCTGTTTCTTTATTTACAAGTTTTACTAGGTTATCTTGTGACATATGTCAGAGGACTATACCAGAAAGTCCTATTTTAGGCAAATCTCCTGTCATTGACTTTCAGATATAAATGTGATATAATTAAGGAAATTAAACCAAAAAATTCTTTGTTATGAAAAATGTACAAAAACCCGGCAAACGTTTTATGACGCAAAATGGCAACATGTGCGTTAATTTTCACAATACTTTCTTTTTTATGGATCGTCTTGGTAATTACAAGCCCTGGTCTCAAACACTACACCACGGAAAATTAATGCCTCAATAAGAATGGATGAGGCTTCGTGATCTCTCTGGCGGCCCGGAAACAGTAAAAGAGTTGACTCCCTACTTAAATAATAGGGCTAAGGTTATTGCTGAGAATTTACAAAAAGATCCGTTTTACGAAATGTCTGAAGAGGCAAAACAGATGGCTATCACCAACCAGGATAACTATCAAAAGGCCCAAGCTGAGGGCATAAGTGTCGATGAATATTTACGCAGAAAAGAAATAAGAAATCAGCGTGAACAAAAAAGATTACTGAGACAACAGTCTTCTCGGAATCCTGAAAAGGTTCCTGTTGTTAAAGTAAAGATTAGCCAGGGGCGCACAAGTTTCTTGATGAGTAGCCTCCCAGGCTTCAGTGACCTTGCAAAGAAATTTGCCAATACAGGTTCTTAATCAAAAAATTAGAAAACAAAAACCCGACATTGTCGGGTTTTTTTCTTGCCTAATTTTAGTTTTTTGTGGTACAACAAATGCATGAAAGACCGCCTAAAGCGCAATAAAATAAAACTTGAAAAAAGCGCCGACAAAGCTACACGTTGGATTGGATCAACTAAAAGTCTCATAACACACACTGTTATATTCGTAGCAGCCTTTAGTCTTCCCTTCTTTGGCATTAGCTTTGACCGTGTCCTGTTGGTACTGACTACCGTCCTCTCTCTTGAGGCTATTTACTTGGCAATATTTATTCAAATGTCAGTCAACAAGAACACCAAGGACATTGAAATCATCCAAGAAGATGTTGAAGATATTCAAGAGGATGTGGACGAGATTCAAAAAGACGTTGATGAGATTCAGGAGGATGTGGAGGAAATTGAAAAAGATGTGGATGAAATCCAGGAAGATATCGAAGAAATTGAAGAAGACAGCACTGAAGATCAAAAGATTGAACAGAAAGAAGCGCAAGCTATCACATCTATCCAAAAGATCTTAACTCAACTTCAGAAAGAGATAGAGCAACTTAAAAACAAAGATTAAATTAAAAAGAGAAAACCCCATATGTATGGGGTGTTCTTTTTTGAGTATTAGGTTTATCATCTGTACCTTCCTGGAGAAGACCGATGATGTACATAAAGATCAATATCACAATAATGATAAGAACTGTTTTACCGAAAATCCTTTTCTTTGAAGGATTAGGAAGAACATTTGCTTTCATAAAATTGGTTTTATTCTTTTAACTATATCACTTTTTTAAATAAAAGTCAAGCTATATTTTAAACTCAATCACATCTCCGTCTTTGACTATATATTCCTTCCCTTCAGTACGAACCAGACCTTTGTTGCGGGCTTCGGCGTAGCTACCAGCATCAAGGAGGTCTTTCCAGAAAATAACTTCCGCTCGGATAAACTTATCTTTAAAATCAGTATGAATAGCAGTTCCAGCAATTGGAGCTGTTGAATGAGCTTTGATAGTCCAAGCACGAGTTTCATCTTCTCCGGTCGTAAAATATGTTTCTAGGTTAAGAAGCTTATAACTAGCTTTAATCATGTCATCAAAACCAGTTTCAAACACAGGATCGATTTCTACATATGGACCTGGTAATTCTGTTACAACTTCTTTTATCTTATTTTCGTTGGCAGCTGAAGTATTGAGGGCATAGAGCATAGGCTTCATAGTTAAAAGATTGAGCTGTGTTATAAGCGGCTTTTCGTTATCTTCTAATGTAACAGTGCTGGCCATGACCTCATTTTCAAGTGCAACCTTTAATTTCTCAAGGGCACCATGTAAAACAACCGCCTCTTTTTCTCCTCTTTTGTGATCACGACTGTTAGTTTCAAGACGCTTGTTTACAGTTTCAAGATCAGCGAGAATAAGCTCAAGATTTATAACTCCAATATCAAAAAGCGGATCAACCTTGTTAGCCACATGGATAACACCCCTATCTTCAAATACGCGAACCATATGGAGTATGGCATCAGTCTCACGAATGTTGGTAAGGAATTTATTTCCCAGACCTTCTCCTTTTGAAGCACCAGCAACCAGCCCAGCAATGTCCACAAACTCAATAGCAGCTGGAATGGTTTTTATAGATTTTGAAAATTCTGAAAGCTTACTTAACCTTTCATCTGGAACAGGTACAATTCCTACAGACGGATCAATGGTACAAAACGGATAGTTTTCCGCAGGAACTCCTTTTTTGGTAAGCGCATTAAAAAGTGTTGATTTGCCGACGTTAGGCAGTCCGACAATGCCGATAGAAAGACCCATGCTACTTACCCATCATTATTTTTTGAAGTTCACCTTGATGCTTACGCATAACTTCCATAGAAGCAGCCATCTCGCTTTTACCAGCTTTCTTTTCTGCTTCTATCTCTTTTGCTAAGTTATTGAAGAATTCAGGATTTGCCGACACGGCAGCCATAATAGCCTCGCGTTGAGCTGGAGGAAGATTTTTGAGCTGTCGCTCCATCAGCTTTTCTGTAAGCATCTTTTTTAGTCCAAACATAGGTGCATGATATCATAAAAGCATGCCCGAATCTACTCGCCAATCTCTCGAAGAAATAAATGCGTACTGGCTCGAAAATTGCCAATGCGAGCTCAAAAACTCTGCAACAAGAGCTGTGTTTGGAAATGGCAACCCAAGAGCCGAAGTGGTATTTATTGGGGAAGCTCCAGGAAAAAAAGAAGATGAAACGGGTGTGCCGTTTGTCGGAGCAGCAGGAAAATTTCTCGACGAAATGCTCAGTAGTATCAAAATGATCCGCAGTGATATTTATATTACGAATATCGTTAAATATCGCCCACCAAACAATCGCGATCCTCTGCCAGAAGAAAAAGAACAGTGTAAAGATTGGCTTCATGAGGAACTAAATGCCATAAATCCAAAACTAATAATCTTTTTGGGTCGTCACTCTATGAATCACTTTTTTCCAGAGCTTAAAATATCAAGTGCTCATGGAAAGCTCGTTATTAAAAAAATCCCTGGTATTAACACTAAATACTTTCTACCTCTCTACCACCCTGCAGCTGCGCTCTACAACGGTGGTATGCGAGAAGAGTTAATGAGTGATTTTAAGAAAATACCCCTGGCACTCAAGAAAATTGATCAAGAATAACTAGGTGTTATACTGGTTCCAAACTAAATACTTATGCTTCAGCAACCAACCACAGAAAAACCTCTTGAAAAGAAAAGAGAAGAACCTGTTGTAAAAAAAGAAATTAAAGAATCAGTATTCGGAAACAAAGGTAATCCGCCCTATGCAGGATTTACCCCAAAAACCAGATAAAAAACAGAAAAGCCTGACTTTGCTCAGGTTTTTATATTTTCCTTAACTCCAAAGCAAGGAACATTGGAAATTCTTTGCGAGCGGCATCTTCAGCCTTTTGACGAGGTCCTGCTTGGCTCTTTTTGTGCGAAATCCATTCTTCCATACCAGAAATAACAAAACCATTTTTCTTAAATATTTTTGAGTACCACTGAAGCGAGCGGTGAAATGTAATTGAGTTAGTCTTTTTTTGACCCTTATGTGGATTAAGCTCTATGTCTATTTTTATTTCTGAAAGATATTTATCTACCCTTCTATATTGAACTTCCTTTTTAGGATCAAAACCCCAATCAGTATGTTGCGGGATACGAAAAGCAGGATGAAGCATTACGAGAAAAAACCTACCTCCACTTTTTAAAAGTCGTCTTATTTCCAGCATGACAGAATCTATATCTTTTATATTCTCAAAAGCCAAAATAGTAAAAGCTTTATCAAATGATTCTTTTTTTAGATTAGTATCGTGAGCTGGAGAAACAGAGTAAGAAATATCTTTTGATTTATTTTGCGCATAAGCTATCAATTCTTTTGATAAATCAACTCCTGTCACATCTCCGCCTTTTTCAGAAACAAGTCTGGAAAAGTATCCTTCTCCGCAAGCCAAATCCAAAATTGACTCTCCTTTTTTAATTTCTAAAAGACGAAGTAGATTTGGGGCTATAACCTTCTCCTGATATGTATCCCCTTCTTGCAGATAATTGTTATACCAAGAAGCTATATTGTCCCAATCTGTTTTCATAATTAAAACTCACCTTTTCGGTATTTTTTACCCTGCCTAAAAACATTAAACACGTAAGAGATCGAGACAATGCTAGTAAAATAACGAAAATCAACAAAGCTACGCATTATCCAAGGTATAAACCCTGATATTGTTAATTTTTTATAGCTTAAGATAGCCCAGTTATATCCGATAGGGATAAGGTACCCTGTTGTTTTACATTTAAAAGGGGCAACTTTTTTATTTTTCAATTTTGCTAAAATGACCGATCCAACATATTTACCATGATTTATAGCTCCCTGCGCTAAGCCTGTACCAGAAGCACTGGCGCCGTCCCCAACCACAAAAACATCTGGGTCTTCTGGTAAGGTCAAATCTTTATTTACAATAACTTCCTTTTTATTATCCAGATTAAGTCCAGAAAAAGAATCACTTATCTTTGTCCCAGCAGTCCAAATTACTGTTCCAGAACGCATAGTCATACCACTAGCACTCATCAGATCTAGATCTTGAGACTGTAGCGTCCTGTTAGTATAAAGATTTACTTTCAGTTTTCTAAGTTTAGCTTCAGCTTTTCGAGAAACAGATTCGGGCATGGTAGAGAGAACCCTAGGATTTGATTCAATAAGATCAACAGTTACAAAACTAGGGTCAATGTGATACTTCTTGGCCATCTTGCGCAAATAAGTAGTGATATCTCCAGCAAGCTCTACCCCTGAAGGGCCTCCCCCAACTACAGTCACATGAAATCTCTCTACTAATTCGTCCTTAGAAATATTTTTTGAAGATTCCAATAAATCTAGAAAATGTTTTTTTAGTTTTAGAGCTTCTTCGGATGACTTAAAAGAGAAAGCAAACTCCTCTATACCTGGAATATTGAAATAGTTAGTTTGACTTCCCATAGCCAAAACCAAATAATCATAAGGAAAGCTTTGCCCGTCTAAGAGATGCACTATTTTGGAGTCCTTATCATAAAATTCATAGAATCCTTCTATAACACTTACATTCCCCTTTTTACTAAAAATCTGATTATACGGAACAGCAACCTCTATGGCCAACGCCCCGGTCACTAGCTTATATAGAGCTGGATAATAATCAAAAAACGGCTTCTTGGTGATTAGGGTTATTTCCAAAGAAGGATTTTTGGATAACTTTTTTGCGACCGCAATACCCCCGAATCCTCCTCCAATAATGACAACTTTTTTAGGGTTTTGGGCCTGATTCATGAAAAGAGTATATCAGATATGCCCCAAAACAGTATTGTCGTGTATAATGCTGTAATATTGGCGAATTTGTCTCGTCACTAATACGAATAGTTCCATGGATCAAGAAAACGAAAAACAAGCCTTATTTCATAAGCTTTTTGAGGACTATCAAGATGCAATTTTTAGATTTGTCCTATTTAGGGTAAGTTCTAGAGAAATAGCTCTAGATATAACCCAAGATACCTTTGTTCGCCTTTGGGGTTATATAGCTAAAGGTGGATCCATAGAGCACGAACAGGCTTTCGTTTATCGCATAGCGAAGAATGCCGTTATCGACTATTACAAAAAGAGTAAGAGTTCTTCCTTAGACTCTTTACTAGATCAAGGCTTTGATCCGGAAACTCATTCTCAAACTGAAGAGATTTTTAAAAACGACGATATAAAAATGATCCAAAACTTACTAGAAGATTTGGACGAAGAAAGTAAACAGATTATTTTTTTACGATATACCGAAGAAAAACCTA